>JAEYOM010000150.1 GCA_023411715.1 Bacillota bacterium
TAACGCCGAATGTGGATCATGTCGTTAAGCTGCAAAAGGATGATGAATTCAGAAAGGTCTATGGCAGCGCTTCCCTCGTGCTAACGGACGGAATGCCCATAGTCTGGGGGTCCAAGCTCGCGGGAAACGGAATCATCGAAAGGGTTGCCGGCTCGGATCTGATGCCTGAAATGTGTAAGTATGCATGGGAAAACGGTAAAAGGATTTTCATGCTGGGTGCCGGCCCCGGTGTGGCCGTAAAGGCGGCAGAGTCATTGAAAGAAAGATATGAAGGGATAATGATCGATACTTATTCGCCGAGCTACGGATTCGAAAAAAACAAAGAAGAGAACGAACACATCATCCATATGATCAATGAAGCAAAGCCGGATATACTTTTTGTAGGAGTGGGAGCTCCAAAACAGGAAAAATGGCTGTACAGTAACCTGGATAAGCTGGAAGTAAAAGTAGGCATAGGGATCGGTGCATCCATCGACTTTATTGCGGGGAATATACGCAGAGCTCCGAAGTGGATGCAAAAGTGCGGCCTTGAATGGTTTTACAGGTTTGTTTCGGAGCCGGCAAGACTGTTCAGAAGATATTTCATTGACGATATGGCATTTATCCCATTGGTTATAAAGGAAATATTGTTTAGAAAATTCTGCGACATCAGATCTTTGCCTTACAGAAGGAATAAGCGTGTGAAAAACGGGGTTTTGGTACTTCATAAAGGAAGCCGCCTTTTCTTAAAGAAAACCGCCCAAATAGATTTGTATGGAAATCTGAAAATGAACTCCAATAATATAGGCTCAAATGGAAGAACAAGTATTTTACGGATGGAGGATGAATCCAAACTTATTGTAAATGGAAATTTTTCGTTTTATTACGGAGCCGATATAATATGCTTTAAAGGTAGCCAATTGATCCTCGGTGAAGGATTTATGAATTGCGATTGTAAAGTAAGATGCCACAAACATATCGAGATAGGAAACGGATGCGCCATTTCGCATGATGTCACAATTATGGATTCTGATGTTCATTTTTTGAATGGAGACAATCATACATTGGCGATCAAAATCGAAGACCATGTATGGATAGGGACAAAAGCAACTATTTTGAGTGGTGTGACCATAGGAGAAGGTTCGGTAATCGCTGCAGGTTCGGCCGTGACTCGGGATATTCCCCCGTTCAGTCTGGCTGGCGGTGTTCCTGCGAGAGTCATAAAAGAAAATATCAGATGGGAGATATGATATGCCGGTCAATGTAATACGAAAGCGGGAATGTACTGGCTGTCATGCCTGCTACAATGCCTGCCTTGGTAATTGCATACATATGGAGAGGGATGAAGAAGGTTTTTTATATCCTATAGTTGACAGCACAAATTGCACAAATTGTGATTTGTGTGTTCGTGTTTGCCCAATGGTCAAGAAGAGTAAAGAGACCATGAATGTAGAGGAACCGAAGGTATATGCCGCCTGGTCCCTGAATGATGAAATCAGGATAAATAGCACTTCAGGAGGCGTTTTCTCAGAACTGGCCCTCCATATCCTTAAAAACGGAGGCTACATATGCGGCGTCAGATATGGCCGGAATCATCACATTGAGCATTGCATCATAAATACGATTGGCGGGCTTGAAACAATCAGGCAGTCCAAATACGCGCAGAGTGATAAAGGGTATATCTATAGAGAAATAAAACAGTTATTGCTGTGCGGGCAAAAAGTACTCTTCTGCGGGACGCCCTGCGAATGCGCAGGCTTAAGGAATTATCTGCAGAAGGATTATGATAATCTCATCATAGTGGATTTTATCTGCCGCGGCGCCAATTCTCCCAGAGTATATGAAAGATTCCTCGAGTATCTGGAAAATAAATATGAATCCAAATGCGTGAAGGTATGGTTTAAAAACAAAACATACGGCTGGAACAGGTTCAGTACAAAAATTGAATTTGCCAACGGCGATTGTTATTTGGAGGACAGAGACCACGACCCGTATATTTTGGGCTATATCAAGTGCAATTTGTATATGAGGCCGTCTTGCGCCAAATGCCGTTTCAGGATGGTGCAAAGATTTTCAGATATAACACTGGCCGATTTTTGGGGGATCAGATTATCGGATCCAAGTCTGGATACGGAAAAGGGTACCTCAATGGTGCTAATAAATTCATCCAAAGGCGCTGATTTGTTTGGAAATATAGAGCCAAACATTTTCCACGAAGAAAAGTCGCTGAAAGACGTATTAATCGGGAACCCCTGCCTGCTCTCATCTCCCAGGATGAATAAAAAAAAGGGCTATTTTTTCAAAAACCTTGAAACAGAATCTTTTGATATATTGATGGAAAAATGCCTCAGGGAACAGCCCAATATTCTGGGTACTCTAAAGCGTATCGCCAAAAAGGTTGCCGGGTCGGCCTGACGGGAGGAGTCCAAATAATGTGGAAAAGCTACTTAAAACGAGGTATTAAATACCTTTTATATTATAGCGGCGTTTTAAGCTTAGTGAACAAAATCATTAAAAACAATGGTGTATATATCTTAATGTATCATAGGATTAGCGATACAAATGACGAGTACGGCCATCAGATTTTATCGGTAAGAAAAGAAGAATTGATAAAGCAAATTCGGTTTTTTAAACGGAATTACCGTTGTATCAGTTTGCCTGAAGCAATATCAATACTTGAAGGCAAAGATAAGCTTGATGACAATTATGTTGTTTTTACATTTGACGATGGATATATTGATAATTTCATTTATGGAGAACCTATATTCAAGGAATTTAATATAAATCCGACTATTTATCTTACTGCCGGTAATGTGGATACAGGCGAACCAATTTGGACTGAAGTAGTAGACGAAATATTTATAAATTGCCCGAATCCTTCTAAATGCAATGAAGTTTTTGATATAAGGATACCTAAACAGAAGCTTAATTTGGCTGAGATTTTCAATTATTCGTGGACGCTAAAATCCATTCTTACAAAAATGCCACAAAATGAAATCATGAAAAGCATAGAAGAGATAAAGGAGAAAGTACATTACACTCCTTCTGTAAAAACAGAGCTTATGGATTGGAAAAAGGTAAAGTCACTCGTCAATTCCGGATGGACAATCGGGAGTCATACAATGAGTCATATCAATCTTGCCATTGAGTCTGAAGAAATTGTAACAAGAGAATTATATGATTCCTTTAAGCTCATAGAAAATAAAGCAGAATGCAAAACGCAGCATTTCGCTTATCCTTTCGGGATGCAACAGCATATAAGTGAATATGCGATGGACGTCGTAAAGAAGTATTATAACTCGGCAGTTATGGCGGTAAATGGCATCAATAAATGCGGCGACGATTTGTTTAGATTGAAGCGTGTTACGATGTGTAATCATCAGTCTCTTATAGATATAAGATTCAAGCTTTTGAGATTAAAATTGACAAATTTCTATAGTGAGGAAAAAATCGTTTGTTTGTAAAAGTTTGACCTTGACCCTTTGTTCTACTAACTATAAAGGGAGGGATATTCGTTGAAGATAGTAATATTAGCAGGTGGGGGCGGAATAAGATTGTTTCCGGTATCTAGAACAGCGTACCCAAAACAGTTTATGGTAATTAATTCAGGTATATCTTTACTTCAGGAAGCCGTACTTCGTTATTCAGACTTTGTGAGTCCGGGGGATATTGTAATTGTGACTAATCAAAAGTTATATTTCCATGTAATAGATGAACTTGCCGGAATTAATATCCTGGGTGTGCATATTGTCACTGAGCCATGCTCCAGAAACACAGCCCCCGCAATTGCTTTGGCAATAAAATATATCATTGATAACCTTAAATGCGGCGAGGATGAAGAAGTATTTGTCGGAACCGCTGATCATATAATAAGGCCTAAAAATGAGTTTATTGAACTTGT
>JAEYOM010000155.1 GCA_023411715.1 Bacillota bacterium
TTTGCATACACCTTCTTTCAGATTCGTAGTCACCCACGACACCCTTGGCGTTTAGCTATATCCTTCCCACTACCGGGCGGATTCGAGACTTTCACTCGTAAGAACGTGCGCCCGCCGGGCACACATATAAACGGCAGATGCGATATTCCGCCTGCCGTTTTTCGCTGTGCAGCGGCTTAAATTAATTCACCGCCGCAATTTAAGGTTGAATTCTTATTTTACTGTCAAAACAACAGGTTCGACTACATCACTAATGCGGTTTCCGTTTATATCCACGGTACTGCCAATAGAGAATATTTGGGTCTTGTAGGTCGTACCTGATTCAAGGCCGGATACCAGCAGCTTCGTAAATCCTGTTGAAAGATCCCCATCAATGGCTGAAACCGATGAAGGATTGATAGCAACTTTGCTTCCATCCCTGGTAATAAATAATTCCGACAGGAAGCCTGAGGCGGTGGTGGTAACGGATTCGGAGAATTCAATTATTATTCCGCCGGTGGTTGCTGTAATTGACTCTTTGGCCTTTGCTTTGTCCGGAACAGTTATCGGACCGCCCGCAAAAGGGCCGACCGATGTGGTCATCTCCTCTCCGTATACATTCTTCGCAAGGCTGCTGTCCCGAACATGCAGGTACATCCCATCGAGGCTGGTAAGCACTCTATTATCAGACGTTTCAATATTTGCATACAATTTATTATTGATCTTGCTGTCGATTTGAGTACTCAAAAAATGCGCTACAGCAACAGACGACGCAGATTTACCATCCCTCAGGTCAAACGTACCCGGAGAACAGCTGCCAATATCCTGGTTGAATTCGATCGATAATTTGTTGGCATCAACAATACTGGCTGCGGTAACGTAGAAATCGGTCACAGCCGGAATGACATCAGTATCGTTGGCCAGGTTTCCTGCCAGATCCTTCATGCCGGATAACTTGAAGGCCAGTCCGTCGTATGATGCCGACTTGCCATTCTTTATTTTGAATGTGATGCTTTTTTTATCTTCACTTATTGAGGAGACCGATACGGAATCCTTATAGTCGCTTAACGTCTTTCCCGTGTAATAGGCGCCTCCGGGCGTAGTGATCTCATAATTGCCAAGATCGGCAACGGTATCCATATCCATCGGCTCGAAAAAGTAGAACTTGATTGTATCTTCATTTGCTGTGCCGCCTGC
Source organism: Bacillota bacterium (assembly GCA_023411715.1). Lineage (GTDB taxonomy): Bacteria > Bacillota > Clostridia > Acetivibrionales > DTU013 > JAEYOM01. The sequence goes on from JAEYOM010000155.1 coordinate 1,177, forward strand.
CGTCGCCAGGTAAACCGTGGCAATTCCGGGGGCTTTGTTATCCGCAGACATAAGCGTGATCACCGTCTCCGCCAATGCATTCGCGTTGGGCGTTATGTCTACTATACCATAAACCTTTATTTTTATTTCCTTAGCATCTGTTTCACTTAGGCCATACAACATGCTGCCATACACATCAACAACCGTAGGACTATCCCATTCTACAAAGGAGTTGAATTTTCCCTCCTCAAGCCTGATTTCAGAACCAAGCTGCGTGACCCCGTCGGATTCATATATAGTCATTTTGCCGCCGGTTTGCTGAACCGGCTTACTGAAGGTCAGTGTGATTTTATTATTGCCGGTGATCATTGCCGTTACTGTGGGTGGTATTGTATCTTCGACAACATCTGCTTTAAATGTTGCGGTTTTGCCGATATATCCGGATTTTGATGCCGTGACAGTGATGATAGCCGAACCGGTCGATACTCCCGTTATAACGCCCGTTACCGAATTTACGGAAGCCACCGCCGGCTTGCCGGAAGAATACTTAAGTACGGCATCTGCGGGATTGACCGTTACAGTCGGCGAAGCAGTGCCTCCAACAATTACTGTTTTATTGCTTGCCGTAAGCGAAATTTCCGGGGTAGTTACCGGGCCGCCATTATCACCGCCCCCTCCAGCTCCGCCGCCATTGCCGCCGCTTGCGGGAGGCGTCGCCGGGGGCGCTGCAGGTGCTGCGGGAGGTGCCGCAGGAGTGTCTGTGGATTTCATATCAGATCCTCCGACAGATACAGTTATACCATTTGCAATATCGATGGTTCCCGGCTTTTTATCAAGAACGACGCCTTTCGAATTGATATCGGCTTTTTCTATCCTTGATCCTCCCGTTACTGTTATGTCATCGTTAGCGACGAGTTCACCGACGCTTGCCGTATTTCCGACATCAAGCTTCGATCCACTCGTTCCTTCCTTTATCTTTATCGTTTTTACGTTCCCATCAGGTATGATCGCCCTTACTCCGTCTGTTTCGATGCTTAGACTGGCGAAGTCCCCATCAAGAGTGACCTGATGTCCGGGTTCCATCCAAATGACTTTCACATCGCCAAAACCATTTCCGGTCAGATTGCTTTCTTCCAGCTTCGCGCCTGAACTCAGTACAGTATCGGCTATCTCGCTTTTGCCGCTCGCGACTACCCTTACTTTACCGTCTTTCTTTATTACGATCAGGCTGCCGCCGAGAGATGTATTGTTAAGGACGATACTATTCTCACCGCCGCCCTTTACTATGGTTCTTCCCGTTACCTTGACATTGTTCAGCGTGACTTCGCCGCTGCCTATCCCCTCTGTCAGGTATAAATCTCCCTTGATCGTCATATTTTCTAGAATAACCTTCTGAGTATTGACCACGAGATTACCACTTACATCACCGGTATAGGTTCCTGCTTTGTTTTTCAGGTCTTTCACGATATTATCCACGATTTTGACAGCCTCGGCCCGAGTCAGATCGGACGCCGGAGCAAACAGGACGCTTGATTTACCGCTCATATAGCCCTTATCGACCATGTAGCCGACAGATTCCCTGCTCCATGAGGCTATTTTGCCCGCATCCTTGAACTTCGAAAGGCTCCCGCTATCCGGTGCACTTAGGTTGAAAGCCCTCGCAAGAACTATTGCCGCTTCCTGTCTAGTTATTTTATCATTTGGCCTGAATTTACCGTTATCTCCGGCAAAAATACCCGCCGCGGCCGCCTTTAAGGCATCTGCAGCATAAGGGGATGTATTCGGAATATCTGAAAACTTTAGAGTTGATTTCTCCTGGTAATTAAAAAGTCTATTCAATAAGATCGCCACATCTATTCTCTTAATGGGTTCATTCGGCTTGAAATCGCCATTTCCATCTGTTTGAATAATCCCGAGGGATAACCATTTTGAAATTTCCTTATTAGCCCAGTGTCCTGAATAATCGGTAGGTTTGGCGAACGCGACCGATAATCCGGATAAAAAGACAAAAATAACGACGAGTATACTAAGCTGTCTGCGAAGCTTTTTCATGGGATAGCCTCCATCATATACAGTATTCTATGATTTTCCATATGCAGGCAAAATTATATAATTCCCACAGGAATTAGTCAACATATTTTTACAATCTGCACAATATCCTGTATCTATATCCGATGGCCCAGCAACTTAATGACGGACGTGTTCCCATAGATTGAAATGAGGCCTGCAAACTGACCGGGGCTTGCGAGGGCGGTCTCACGCCCCTGCAAGCCCCGGTGTCAGGCACAAAACATTACCGAAAACTATTGCACGGTATACAATCCCTGTTTCTGCATATACTGCGATATGGATTCGCCATGCTTCTGCTCTTCCTTCTGTATGTGGTTCAGCACATCGCGCACGTTGGTATTCTGAAATTCAAATATCGACGTGTCATAAGCGCCTGACACATATTTCTCGGTCATCAGCATATCCGTGCACATATCCTTGTCGGATACCCTGTCCGCGCCCGCCTGGGCATTGTTCATACCCGCTGTCGGCGTATTGTTCATTGCAGCCGCCGAAGCCTGTCCCCCGGATGCCTGTGCCGAGCCCTTGCCCTGGTTCATTTGAGGCACCTGCCCGCTTATCAGCTGGTTGATAGTGTTCAGATGCTCCCTTTCGCTTTGCGCACTCGCGCTGAATATCTGCTTCAGTTGGCTGTCCTTGGCCTGGGCAGCATAATTCGTATACTTTGCGATACATATCTCTTCGTGGCTTTTCTGGTCTTCCAGCAATTTCATTTCCTTCTGTGAAAAAGTTACTGCCATAGTATGCACCTCCCGGCATATTATGTGCTTCCCTGATTTTTTTATTCCGACAGCCGGCTGCAACAGTAAACGTAAATCGACCAGCGGTTATGGAAGTAATGGTGTAAAATAATGAAAGGCGGCATTTCCTCAATATCTGAAAAGCCGCAACTTCACTGAACGCTATTTGAAAAGCAATAAATCAACGGTTTTGAACCAGGCCGCCGATCACACCTCGCAGGCCTTCGCGTTCCTGTTCCTTCAACGGTATGAGCGGAAGCCTCGGGATACCGCCGGCAAGCCCGCATATATCCATTGCGGCTTTAACTCCGGCCACGCCGTATTTGCCCGAGATCTCACGGTTCGCCGCAAGTAACCTTCGGTTCATCTGTACTGCCTCGTCGTACTTCCCGTCCGTTATTAGCCGATATAGATCAGAAACAGCTTCGGGTACACAATCCGCCAGCGAGATAACACCGCCCGAAGCACCGAGCAGCAGAGCTTCCATGAACGTATTTGCCGAACCCGACATCATGGCGAAACCGCTGCCGTAATCATTCAAAAGGTGCTTCTGCATATCGCCTGACGAATCCTTCATACCGGCTATATTCGGGTGCTTTGCGCACTCCTCCACTACCCTGCTGCTGAACGTCACCCCGCCCGAAAACTGAGGCGCGTGGTACAGCAGGCATGGTGTGTGCACGGCGGATGCAACATCGGTAAAGTAACGGATCAGCACCTCTTCGGTCATCGCTTTTTTAAAATATGACGGGGGCAATAGCGTTATATAATCGGCGCCCAGTTCTTCCGCTGTCTGAGCGAACTCTATGGTTTCCTCGGTCGATTCGAATATGCTTGCGACCATTGCGGCCTGGTCATTTCTCTTGCCTTCGATGGCCGCTTTTACGACCCTGATTTTTTCCTGCGTACGAAGGCTCTTGTTTTCCCCGTTCGACCCCAGTATAAGATATCCGTTGACCGGTGAAGCAGCATATCTGACCATATTTTTCAGAAGCTTGTCCGTATTCAGTTTACCGTCGTCGTCAAACGGCGTAGTCAGAGGGCAGAAAACTCCCTGCAGCCTTTTATCGATTTTGTTATTCACAGCTTTTTCCACCATAAAATATTCTCCCATCTCAGGTTTAATTCTGCAATAACGTAATATCCGTGCATACATCCCGATCGTTGACCATTGATCCATGTTCCGATATCACGCGATGCCGTTAAGTCCTTGCAGTGCAAGGATGACATTTCCTATAATCGGGCAATTGTCGACCACTTCAAAATCAAAGCCCTCCATGATCTTTCTCTTAAGGCCTATGAAAGCTTCGTCCACCATCCCACCCGTCAGCTTGACATTCCTGTTCAGATCCAGGAAGGCTTCGGCAAGCCTGATAGTCTCCACGATAGGTTCATGTATACCGAGGAGTATCGATGCGAGAAAATCTCTTCTCGAAGCCTGAAGCGTGATGCCTGAAAACGCAGCAGTCTTAGGCTCCAGGCTCTGCCGGTCGCCGGCGATATAAGGCGCAAAACGAACATTCGAATTTTTTATGTTCTCGTTGATGACGGCCGCGAATTCGGCATTGAAGAAAGCCTTATCGTCCATATCCCGGTAGAACTCCCTGCGAAACCAGTCTATAGCGAGCCCGCTCGCTGTGATCGCGAAGATCTGCCACAAACCGGGCGTCGCGGCCTTGCGCAGGTAATATTTGTCGTTGACGACGGCTTTGTCCGATAGAATGGAGACCATTTCACTGCTTCCCGAAATATCAAGGATATCGCCCGCTTTCGTATTGCCCGCACCGATCTGGGCAGTCGCCGCATCATTCGAGCCCAGCGCTACAGGAATACCCTCGCGCAGCCCGGTCAACTGAGCGGCCTGCCAGGTCAGGCGGCCGGCGATCGTTCCCGCCTGCAGGATATCGGGCAGCTTTCCCGTCGGAATGCCAAACGTGCCGCAGATCCTGTCGGACCAGCGGTTGCCGCCCATAGTCTCGTACATGCCGGTCATTGAAGCGTTGACCGGATCCGTAGCCCAGCAGCCGGTAAGCCTGTGATATACATAGGTATTGAAATGAGCCACCTTGTAGGCCTTTTCGAACAGCGAAGGCTCATTTTTCATCAGCCAGAGGATCGAAGTCACCGAGGCCCCGCCTATGAAAGGCTGGATGCCCGTGATGCCCTGGAATTCCTTTATGCCCATTTCATCGATTATACGCTGCGACTGATCCTTGCTCCTCCTGTCCAGGTGCATTGTGACCGGATACAGCGCCTCGCCTTCACTGTCCATCAACGTTACTGACGGTGAAAAAGTATCGAAGGATACGAGTTCGATTTCGTCTATGTACGCGGACAGGTCGCTGATCCCGCGGCACATCGCTGAAATAGCGGTATCGGCGTCCAGCTCCACCCAGTTCTGGTTCAGCACGCGGTATCGGTATTCGACCTTGAAGGCTTTCACTATCTGCAGGTCCCGCTTGAGCAGCGCTATTTTAAGGGACGATGTCCCAAAATCCATCGAGAGAATGTACATCGTGAGTCTCCTTTGCCTTGCAAACATCCGGTTACCTGCGGAAGGCTGTCTCTTGCCATAGACAGTATATCCCGACCGGGCCGTTTTATTTATTCTTCATAACTTTTATAAAATCCTGCAATAGTTATGTTAACTTTTTAATTGACAAAATTATACTGCCGTAGTATCTTTAGTATAGATAGTTGCGCGTGCAACCATATTGGAGGCAGGAAATGGGAGTCCTAATGAAATATATAAACCGCATTTCACGCTGCTCGATATTGTTCAAAAGCGGCAAACTCGAGCATGAGGGCCTCAATGCCTATCAACACGTATATATCAGGAATATCTGCCGGGAGCCCGGCATTTCCCAGGATTGTCTGTCAAAATCGATCTATGTCAACAAAAGCAGCGTGACGCGCCAGCTTGCGCTGCTAGAGCAGAACGGCTTCATATACAGGACCCCCGGTGATAAGGACAGACGCGTCATGCAGGTCTTCCCTACTCAAAAAGCGCTCGATATACTGCCCGAAGTCAAAAGGCTGTCCGCCGAATGGGAGAGCTATATCACAGCCGGCCTTGCTGATGAGGAGCGAAGCTTTTTACTGTCGATATTGGAACGCATGATGGCAAAGGCGGCGGAAAAGGTTAACGAGGAAATCTATAAGGAAGAGAAAGAGGACGACGAATGGGAAAAATACTGACCTACGTCAAGCCCTACATAAACAGGATGGTACTGGGTCTAATAATAAAATTCACCGGCACCATAATGGACCTTCTGTTGCCGTGGATCCTTTCCTATACTATTGACGAAATAATTCCGCAGAAAAATGTGACGCTCGTTTTCATCTGGGGCTTAATGATGATATTGTGCGCAATAGCCGCGCTCGTAACAAACATCGTGGCTAACAGGATGGCTTCAAGAGTGGCCAGGGACACAACGCAGGCCATTCGCCATGACCTGTTCGAAAAGATCTCTTTTCTGTCCTGCCGGCAGGTGGACGAATTCACAATACCTTCGCTGGAATCAAGGCTCACTTCGGATACCTACAACATACACCAGATGATCGGTATGATGCAGCGTCTCGGCGTCCGCGCCCCGATACTGCTGCTTGGCGGCATTATAATAACACTTATGCTCGAACCTGTCCTGTCGCTGATCATGATACTGACCCTCCCGCTTATCGGACTGCTCGTCTACCTTGTGTCCAAGAAGAGCATACCGCTCTATACCTCGCTGCAGCGCTCCGTCGACGTGCTCGTGAGGACGGTACGCGAAAATATAACCGGGATCCGCGTCATCAAAGCCTTGTCTAAAACGGAATATGAAAAGAGCCGCTTCTTCGATGTAAATACGAACGTAGTCAGGAATGAAAAAAAAGCAGGTATTACGATGGCGCTCACCAATCCGGTTATGAACCTGCTGCTGAACCTGGGCCTAACGCTGGTGATCGTCGCAGGCGCGTACAGGATCAATGCCGGGCTGACCCGATCCGGCGAGATCATCGCATTCCTCACATATTTCACTCTTATATCCAATGCAATGCTCTCCGTAACGCATATGTTTGTCGTCTATTCGAAGGGCAGCGCATCCGCCGAAAGGATCCGCCAGGTGCTCGAGACTCCCGAGGATCTCGCTCTCGTACCCGAAAGCCACGTAGACAGCGGATACCATATAACGTTTGAAAACGTATCCTTCAAATACCACAAAAACGAAAGCAGCAAGAACTGCATCGAGGGCATCAGCTTCGCTCTTAAAAAAGGTGAAACGCTCGGTATCATCGGTGCCACGGGCAGCGGTAAAAGCACGATCATCCGCCTGCTGCTGCGCCTGTATGACCCGGATGAAGGCCGTATCCGCATATCCGGAGACGATGTGCGCGGAATTCCTGCAAAGAAGCTTCATACAAAATTCGGCGTGGTATTCCAGAATGATTTCCTATACGCCGATACAATCGATTCTAATATAGCTTTCGGGCGTGAGCTTGACGAGGATCAGATAGAGCTGGCGACCAGCTGCGCGCAGGCCGGGGAATTTATAGATGCTCTCCCGGAAGGACGCCGGCATATGCTGACGATGAAAAGCTCTAACCTGAGCGGCGGGCAGAAGCAGAGGATACTGATCTCACGCGCTCTCGCCGCGAAGCCCGAGATACTTATACTCGACGATTCCTCGAGCGCTCTGGATTACAAGACAGACTCCCTCTTAAGAAAAGCGCTCACAAAGAACTTCAGCGAGACCACAACGATTATCATCGCCCAGCGTGCAAGCTCGATAATGCATGCCGACCACATACTCATCCTTGAGGACGGCAGGGCTCTCGGGTATGGAACACACGAGGAGCTGCTCGCGAGCTGCGACATATATCGCGAGATATGTACGTCACAGATGGGAGGTGGAGCGATTGCCTGATCCAGCGAAACAGAGGGACGGTTCTTTTGTTCCATTTTTGAAGAAACCTGCGCCTCCAAGGCAAAGTAACAGTTCGGGTGCTTCCGTCAAGAACCTTGACGTCGCACTGAAACCGGGCGGCGCCCCCGGCTCTGAAAGGCCGAGGGTGACCATAAAGGAAAGCAAAAGGATCATGTCAAGACTGTGGAAGTACCTGTACCGGTATAAGTGGCTCGGCCTGCTGGCCGCGGCGCTTTCGGTCTCCAGCAACCTTCTCGCGCTCGTCGGCCCCATGCTTTCAGGCTATGCTATCGACGCCATAGGAATAAAAGCCGGCATGGCGCAGTTCGACAAGGTGTTTTACTACTGCGGCCTGATGGTGGTCTTCTATATTTTTTCATCCATTCTTTCATATGTGTTATCCATCCTGATGATCAACCTCAGCCAAAAGGTTGTCTTCCAGATGCGCAGCGATGTGTTCAACAAACTGGCGGAGCTGCCTGTACGTTATTTTGACGGTCACCAGACGGGAGAGATCATCAGCCGCATACAATATGACATAGACACCGTGAATGCTTCGCTTTCGACGGACCTGCTGCAGATATTCACAAGTATAATTACGGTCGTAGGTTCGCTTGCCATGATGCTCCTGATTTCGCCGGTGCTGGTGCTCGTATTTGCCGTCACCATACCCATCTCGATCTTACTGACAAAGTATATGACGGGCAAGGTACGCCCGCTGTTCAGGAAGCGTTCCGCAAAGCTCGGCGAGCTGAACGGCTTCGTGGAGGAGATCATTTCAGGGCAGAAAACGATAAAGGTCTATAACCAGGAGAACTCGACGATACGACGTTTTGACGTGAAAAACACCGAAGCTGTCGACAGTTACTACAACGCGGACTATTATGGAAGCATGACGGGACCATCCGTCAATTTCATCAATAACCTCTCGCTTGCCCTGATCAGTGTGTTCGGCGCGTTGTTATACCTGTTCGGGCGCCTGACGATAGGCAACCTGTCGTCCTTCGTATTGTATTCGCGCAAGTTTTCCGGCCCGATCAACGAAACTGCCAATATCATAAGCGAGCTGCAGTCATCCTTTGCGGCGGCCGAGCGGATATTCCGCCTTATCGACGAAGAGCCTGAACCCAGGGATGTCGAAGGTGCTATGATCTTTCATGATATAAATGGAGAAGTTGAAATAGATGATCTCGATTTCGGTTATTCGCCCGAAAGGCCTGTTATCCGCGGTCTCAATATAAAAGCCGAACCGGGCAGCCTTGTTGCCATAGTCGGCCCGACCGGCGCCGGCAAGACAACTATCATCAACCTGCTGATGCGTTTCTATGACCCGGACAGCGGGTCGATAAAAATAGACGGCAGCGATATCAGCGAAGTCACGCGCAAGAGCCTGCGGCTGTCCTATTCCATGGTATTGCAGGATACCTGGCTGTTCTACGGAACAATCTATGAAAATATCGCCTACGGCAAAAAGGGAGCCACACTGGATGAGGTAATAGAAGTGGCCAAAGCCGCAAGGATCCATAATTACATCATGCAGCTGCCGGACGGCTACAATACTATTCTGAGCGACGACGGCATAAACATCTCGCAGGGGCAGAAGCAGCTTCTCACCATCGCAAGAGCAATGCTGCTCGACTCCAAAATGCTGATACTGGACGAAGCCACCTCCAACGTTGACACGCGCACGGAACAGCAGATACAGAAAGCTATGCGCAAGCTCATGCAGGGCAGAACCTGCTTTGTCATCGCGCACCGTCTGTCGACAATACAGAACGCCGATACCATCCTTGTCGTGAAGGACGGCAGAATTGTGGAACAGGGTAATCACAAGGATCTCATGAAGCAGAACCGCATCTACGCGGAACTGTATAATTCACAGTTCCAGTAACATATTGCAGTTTAGAGATTTCACGGCAAGGTCAATCTCTTCCCGGCATAGTTAATGGATTACCTGCAAGTTCGGCCGCATAAATGCCTGTCCAGGCTAAGTCATTTCAGCTCGGATCGTTTTCGTCCAGATAAACCCTCGTTACGCGGGTGCTGTTGCCTGATTCGATATCCTTTTTGGATGCTTTCTCCCCGAACTTTCTGTCGTTGTATCCGGGGGCGGCTGTTGGCTCCTTTGGCTTTTCGTTGTTCTTCCTTCCATCCATAAAACATCATCCTTTTCATCGCAGCCATAAGCTGTAAATACTTCATTCCATAGGCTGTAAATACTTCATTCCCCTATTATCTGTATTATTTCAAAAAATAACAGGGAAATAGAAACGCGGCTATTTCGTCATTTGAACACCTCGTTTAAATTGACGGACAGGCCGGGGAATATTAGGGATTCTGCAATTTCGTCATCTTCCGTGTCGAACGATCTCATGCCAATGACCCTTTTATCCTTGAACTGGTGAATGACCACCGTTTTATACATGGGATAAACTACCCAATATTCCTTTACTCCGGTTTTCATATACAGATTTTGCTTTTTGAGGAGGTCTCTCTGTAAGGTGCTGCCCGATACTATTTCCAGCATCAGCGCAGGGACGCCCATATAGTAGCCGTCCTCCCCCAGGTTCTCCTCCAGGTCGCAGATGACCATCAGATCAGGCTGGACTACGTTTATGTCCTTATCATTTCTTTTAAGGGTGATATCATAGGGAGCAACCATAGGCCTGCATTTTTTCCCCTTAAACCAATTGTAAAAGCTTCCGAAAAGCTCTGTCAGAGATGTCTGGTGCGGAGTCTTCGGCGACGCAAGCGCATAGATCTCCCCGTCTATGTATTCATACCTGGCTTCCTCGTTGTCCTTCGTGAGCTTCAGAAATTCGTCAAAGCTGGCTTTGCGGCCAATCTCTTCACATTCCGGCTCGGAAGCATAGTAATCCGCCGCTTCCTCTCTAATCGCGTTATCCATGATCTCCTTCTGATGCAAAATGTTATCGCCGGCAGTCAGTCTTGCGACCTCAGTTCCGTTTTTCGTGATGATGATATCCTCTTTTCCCGCAAGTATCAGATATTTGCCAAAATTGTTCTGTATCTCCGTGGAGCTAACCCTCATGATTCCACCTCCATTATTAGTTAATTTGGCTAATTTAGCTATAATTATATTATATGCTAAACCAAAGGCACTTTCAATTATAAATCAAAAATTTTCCACGGTTTTCAAACACACGTTCAGCACATTGCCTAACCCGGTCATCTACTGTAAAATAATCCTTGAAACAATCGATCACGCGATACGTAAATATAATCGATACTACAGCCCGTTTATACTGGCGGTTTGGTTTTTCCGATTCCGCCGAAGGAGCGCTTATGTATAAAATACTTATCGTCGAAGATGACGGCATCATCTCGGGAGTAGTCCGCAATTACCTCAGCCGGTGGGGTTATGAGGCGCGGTGCGTGGAGGATTTCAGCAAGGTGCTGGAGGATTTCATAAAGTACGAGCCGCAGCTGGTACTGATGGATATTTCCCTTCCGTTTTATAACGGGTACTATTGGTGCGCCGAGATCAGGAAGCTGTCCAGTGCTCCCGTGATATTCATCTCTTCCGCAGGCGATAATATGAATATCGTCATGGCGGTCAATATGGGCGGGGACGATTTCGTGCCGAAGCCGTTCGACCTTGAAGTTCTGCGCGCCAAGATACAGGCCATACTTCGCCGCACCTACGAATACAACGAGCAGACGGCCTGGCTGGAGTACAGGGGCGTTTTGTTAAATACGCTCGATGGCTCAATAACATACCAGGATAAAAAGGTAGAACTTACGCGGAACGAATTCAGGATAATACAGCTTCTATTCGAAAATATCGGAAAGACAGTATCCAGGGAGTCGATCATGAAGAGACTTTGGGACAATGACTGTTTTATCGACGACAATACGCTAACCGTCAATATGAACCGGCTGCGCAGGAAGCTTGAAGAAGCTTCGATCACGGACCTGATCCGAACAAAAAAGGGTATGGGCTATCTGATAGGCGGTGAATGACGATCGATTGGGCAGGCGTGTCGCTGTAGAGTAAAAGCAGTAAATAGCAGGAGGCGGGATGGCAGAATGAAAACTGACAGCGATCTAAAATCGATTTATAATGAAGCGCCGGAACCAAAACCTGTGCCGATACGCCGGCAGCTCCTCCGCTACCTCCGTTCCAAGCGGAAAGGTATCGGGTTGTTCCTGCTTTGCATGCTGGTCTTCTACTTCTTATGCCTGCTTTATCAGTTGGAAAATATGCCAAAACTGCTGTATGCCTTCTTTCTCTGGGCATTCATCGGCCTTTGCTATGGAATTTATGATTTCATGAATTATGTAAAACGGTCCGAAGCCCTGCATACGGCCCTTATGAATATAGAAAACATGCAGTACATACTGCCCGCGCCGGAAGGTGAGATCGAACAGCAATACCGGCAGATAATGGACATGCTGCTCGACGAGCGCAGGAATCTCTTGTCCCGCGCCAATTTCAAGGATACGGACATGACGGATTATTACACGATGTGGGCACATCAGATCAAAATACCCATTTCCGCAATGAGGCTGCTGGTTCAGAACGCTGAAAGCCGGACTTCAGAAGCGGACACAATAAGCCATACAGAATTACCGGCTGCAGAGACGGACGATAAGGCAGAAAGGCCAGGGGCGGAGGAACCTGAGGCATATGCGGTGCCTGAGCTATATGCGGTACCGGAGCAATATGCAGATGTACCGGAGCCTTATATGGCTGCGTCGGAATATAACAGGCTGTTGTCCAGGGAGCTGTTCAGGATCGAGCAGTATGTCGAAATGGTGCTGTATTACCAGAGGCTCGACAGCATCAACTCGGACTTTCTGTTCAAGGAATACGACCTTCGTGACATCGTAAATCAGGCAGTGAAAAAGCATTCGATGTTCTTTATCAACAACAGGCTGTCGCTCAATATGGAGGAATTCAACTGCAAAGTGGTAACCGATGAAAAGTGGCTGCAATTCGTGATCGGGCAAGTCCTTTCAAACGCTCTGAAATATACCCCTCGCGGCAGTATCACGATCCGTCTTGAAAAAACGCGGAAAAATGCTCAGGCAAAAATTCCGGAAAATGCCTCGGTGATATCTATGGAAGGCATTCCGACGTACGCCAGACTGATCATTGAAGACAGAGGTATCGGCATCCGGCCGGAGGACCTGCCGCGCATCTTTGAACGGGGCTTCACAGGCTATAATGGCAGGCTCGATAAAAAATCGACAGGTATCGGCCTGTATCTATGCAAAAAGATACTCGAAAAACTGTCCCACACCATAGAAGTGACCTCGGAAGCCGGAAAGGGCACGCGTGTGACTATCGGTTTCGTCCTTACAAAAATGTAAGTTTGGCAGGGCAAATGTAAGCCTGTCTTATGGAAGCAGTTTTTCTGACGGGCTAAAATGGGAACATGGAAGCAACAACTAAAGATTTTTGAAAGGAATGAAATCATGGCACTTCTCGAGGTTAACAACTTAAAAAAAACATACAGCACCCGCCTCGGCGGGAATAAGGTCCAGGCTCTGGACGGCGTCACATTCTCAGTCGAACAGGGCGAATATGTCGCCATCATGGGCGAATCCGGCTCAGGTAAAACGACTCTTTTGAACATTCTGGCATCCATCGACCGCGCGACAAGCGGTCAGGTCCTGCTGGAGGGCAGGGATCTGGCTGCGATCCGTCAGGGCGAACTGGCTGCTTTCCGCCGCGACAATCTGGGCTTTGTATTTCAGGATTTTAACCTGCTCGATACCTTTACGCTGCAGGACAATATATTCCTTCCCCTCGTACTGGCCGGAAAGCCGCTGGAAGAAATGAAAAAACGGATCGAACCGCTCGCCAGGATGCTCGGGATTGAAGAATTATTGCAAAAATATCCGTACGAAGTCTCAGGCGGCGAGAAACAGCGCGCCGCTACGGCAAGGGCGCTCATAACGCATCCTAAAATGGTACTGGCTGACGAACCTACGGGTGCATTGGATTCCAAGGCGTCAGCCAGACTGTTGAAGCTTTTTGCTGATATCAACGCCGAAGGCCAGACTATACTGATGGTCACACACAGCACTCAGGCAGCAAGCCACGCCCGAAGGGTACTGTTCATCAAGGACGGTATCGTCTTCCACCAGTTGTACCGCGGCAACTCCTCCAACGAGGAGATGTACACGATTATCTCCGACGCCCTGACAGTGCTGCAGACAGGGGGCGGGAAACATGAATAAGCTCGTACTTCTGCCCAAACTGTCGGTCATGGGGATCAGAAAGAACGGCAACGCGTATTTCCCATATATTCTGGCCGGCGCCTTCTCTGTTTTCGTTTTCTTTGTATTTTCATCGATCTTAAATAACGACATAGTCGAAACGCTGCCCCACAGCGCATATGCCTGGGTGTTATTGCAGGTCGGACAGGTATTGCTCGGCCTGATCCTGCTGCCCTTCATACTCTATACGAACAGCTTCCTGATCAAGCGCAGGAAGAAGGAACTCGGGCTTTACAGCGTACTGGGACTTGATAAAAAGCATATCGCCGTAATGATGTTCTGGGAAACGCTCGTCATCTTCGGAGTCGTCATGGTCGGCGGCGTCCTTTTCGGGCTCGTTTTTTCAAAATTGATATTCCTCACGCTGCTGAATATGTCCGGACTGCCTGTAAATGCCGCCTTCACGTTCAGTCTTAAAGCCCTGTACCAGACCTTCATATACTTCCTGGCTGCCTATGTGATCAATCTGGTCGTTAATGTCATCCACGTCTTCAGGACGAATCCGAACGAACTGATCAGGGAATCGAAAAAGGGCGACAAGGAGCCGAAGCACCTCTGGTTTACGGCGCTGCTGGGTATCACACTCATTGGGGCGGGCTACGCGATCGCCATCCCGACAAAAGTCGACTCGAATATTTTCATGAATTTCCTGTTTGCCGTTTCACTCGTGGTTATAGGGACGCACTATTTCTTCAAGGCCGGCCTGCTTGCCCTATTGAAAATACTAAAGCTGAACAACAGTTTTTACTACCGCAAATCGAATTACGTTACGGTTTCGGGCATGCTCCACAGGCTGAAAAAAAGTGCTTCGAGCCTTTCCAACATATGCATTTTCAGTACGATGACGATCATAACGCTTCTTTGCACGCTGTCACTCTGGCTGGGCAATGCCGGTATACAGAAGCAGCAATACCCCTATGACGTCATATTGAATTACAATACGGTCGATTTTAAGGCAGCCGGTGAGCTGGACAACAAGCTTACGGAGCTGGCTGAAGCTATGCGGACCGCGATAAACGACAAGGTTGCGTTCACCTATCAGAAGCTGCACGTCGATAAAAGCGGCAATACCTTCGTAACGCAGAGCTCTTCGCATCCTCTTGCCTTACGTTATGCAATCAAGCTGATCACGCTCGAGGATTACAACAGGATTGAAAACCGGCAGGAAACACTAAACGACGACGAGGTATTGATTTTTGCGACGGGTGCGGACTTTGGCTACGATCAGATCGTTCTTGGAAAGGATACCTACAAGGTCAAAAAAGAGCTGGATTCAATTGTATTTTACAACAAGGCCACCAACAATACCTTCGGGCAGGACTACTACCTGATCGTTAAGGGCGCCTCGGTGATGGACAGATTGCGCGCGGATTTCAAGAGCGTCGCAGAAAACGACCGCATCCTGTCCGTGCGCTTTAACCTTGAGGGAGCGGGAAAAGACCGGGAAGCGTTTATAAACAGGATCATAGTATGGAGCGACTCGCAGCCCGGACACAGCAGCGTCGTCGACGGCATAGCCGGCAGGCTGAACACATCCTCCATGAACGGAGGCCTGTTATTCATAGGTATATTCTTCAGCCTCATCTTCACGATGTGCCTTATCCTGATCATGTACTACAAGCAGATCACGGAAGGGTACGACGACCGGGATAACTTCGACATAATGCAAAAAGTCGGTATGAGCGACGCCGAGGTCAGGGGCACTATCAAGAAACAGATACTGATGGTCTTCTTCCTGCCGCTGCTCGTTGCAATACTGCATACGATGGCTGGTTTCACGATGATGTCGGGCCTGCTCGGCACACTGTCTCTCTTTGACACTAGGCTCATCATCATGTGCGGCCTGACTGTCGCAGTCCTGTTCGCGATCATTTACTGGCTGAGCTACAACGTGACGTCCAGAACGTACTACAATATCGTCAGAAAGATGAACGACAACGAAATAACCGCACATCAGTAAGGAGGCTTAATAATGAGACTTTTTGAAATCTTAGTGATGGCTGTAAACGCAATTTTACTGATAAATATTATCTTAAAAAGAAGTTCACGGACGGGTAATATCATATTACCCGTCCTGTCCATGGCGTTCGCAATATTAAGCATATTATCGGAAGGGTTTCGGCTCTTTATGGTACCGGCATACATGCTGACCGTATTTTTGCTGCTGCATGGGGTTATCAGGACAATCCCGAAAAAATCCGCTGCAAAAAGACAAGTAAACAGGATATCCAAAACGGCCGGAACGGTTACTCTAATTCTTATTTTCGTCATATCCGTTGCATCAGCATTCCTTTTTCCTGTAATCGACCTGCCAAAGCCTACAGGCTCCTATCCTGTTGGGACTACACTGGCGGCATTCACGGATGATTCGCGGAAGGAGCCGCATACGGATTCGGGAGAATACAGGAAAATACCCGTGCAGATATGGTATCCGGCCTCGGACACTGCCGGGAAAAAGCGTGTCAACTGGCTGAACAGTGAGAAAGTGAGTAAAATATTCGCAAAGTGCAAGCATGTGCCGGATATTTTCGGTCAGCTAAACCTCATAAAAACCAACAGCTATTTTGATACAGGGCTCTCTGCGGATAAACGAAAATATCCCGTGATCCTGTTTTCGGGAGGAGGCGCGATGTTCAACGGCCAGAACGTCATCCAGATGGAAGAGCTGGCCAGCCACGGTTACATAGTCTGCGCCGTGGGACATCCTTATGATGATTTTGCATGTATTTATCCCGACGGGTCAGTGATACCGTACGACCCGGAACATCTCGACGCCCTGGG
>JAEYOM010000163.1 GCA_023411715.1 Bacillota bacterium
GCTATGTTCCATAAAGCAAAAAGGAGCTCTATTTGAGCTCCTGACGGTCCGTTTTTATAACTTCCAGAGTATCGTTCAATATTTCTTCAACCTTATTTAGTATGCTGTCCGCATATTCCTTGGTGCCGAGCCTGATCTCCCGCGCGTTTTTCTGTGCGCTTGCAACTATTTCATTTGCCTGTTCGTATGCCTTTTGAGTTATCTCATGCTCGTCCACCATGGATGCGATCTTGCTTTCAGCGTCTTTTAGAAGGTTGCCGGCTTCCTTCTGTGCATCCGCCAGGATCCTCACCCGTTCTTCCTTTACCCATTTCGCCTGCTTGATATCATCAGGAAGCTTTAGCCTTAACTCTTTAATGATCTCAAGGATCTCTTCCTTGTCTACAAGGCATCTGCCCGAAAATGGAACACCTACGCTTTTTTCAACCAGATCTTCAAGTGTTTCCAGTATTGAAAGTATTTCCATACCTTTACCCCCTATAATGCTCTATCAGCAGGCTAACTTCTGCATGACCCTTTCCCGGATGCATTCCGGTACGAGTCCTTCGATATTTCCTCCGTTTTTTGCGATCTCCTTTACGGCGCTCGAGCTAAGATAAGAATAATTGACGCTTGTCATCATAAACAACGTTTCCATATCCGGTTCAAGGTTCTTGTTCAACAGCGCCATCTGGAACTCATACTCAAAATCCGACATTGCCCGCAAGCCCTTGATAACTGCCTTTGCTCCTACTTTCTTGACGAAATCCGCAAGCAAGCCAGAAAAACTGGTAACCATAATATCGTCTCGCTCGCCTATCGTGCATTTGATGAGATCGATGCGTTCTTCTACCGAAAATGCCGGCTTTTTAGCTTCGTTGCTGCCGACCGCGACTATAAGTTTGTCGCATATATAAACAGCTCTCGAAATAATATCCAAATGTCCGTTCGTTATGGGGTCGAAACTTCCCGGGTAAACCAATATCATTTTATTTGTCTACCGTCCTGTTTGTATATTGTTAACATTGTATCACCATATTTTCTCGTGTCAACGGCCTTAAGCCCTTCAAAAGCCTCGGGCAGGACGTCGGAAACGCTGTGTTCCGCGATGATCATGCCTTCGTCCTTCATTATATCATTTTTTGTCAATAATTTTAATGTTTCTTGAATAAAATTTTTGTTATATGGCGGATCCAATAGAATAATATCAAATTTTCTTTTGTCGCGGAACAAACGCTCGATGCCTGCGGCAAAATCCGTCTGGTAAACCTCCGCCCATTCAAGCAGCTTTGTGTTGGCCAGGTTATCGCGTATTACTCCGCAGCATTCCGCGCTTTTATCGAAAAAAACAGCATGCTCCGCGCCCCTGCTCAACGCTTCGATCCCGAGGCTTCCCGTGCCCGCAAATACATCGAGCACTTCGCTTCCTTCCACCGAGCCGGCGATGATATTGAACAGAGCTCCCTTGACCATATCCGAAGTCGGCCTTGTAGTCGTGCCTTTAACAGTTTTCAGTTTATGGCCTCCCGCATCACCCGATATTACTCTGAGAATAACAGTTTCCTCCCTTGCCTTTTGTTTATTCTTCGCCTCAGTTCATGCTGAGCGTCCGTGCAGTGGCTTTAAATTTCTCCCTTATCGCTTGCCCAAGCAGTTCATTTTCCGGCGCCTTTAGCTGCCTGTCCACGGAAAGCAGCTTTTGCGCCGCCTCCTGCGCCTGCTTCAATACTTCCATGTCTTTATATAGATTTGCAATTTTAAGTTCGGGTATACCATGCTGCCTTGTTCCGAAAAAGTCACCCGGGCCGCGGAGTTCAAGATCCTTTTCCGAGATCACGAACCCATCCGAGGTCTTCTCCATGACCTTCATTCTTTCTTCAGCGACATCAGACCTGCTGTCATTGAAGAGTATGCAATATGACTGGTGTTCCCCCCTGCCGACCCTGCCTCTCAACTGGTGCAGCTGTGCCAACCCGAACCTCTCCGCGTTTTCGATGACCATTACGGAGGCGTTCGGAACATTGACGCCTACCTCTATAACGGTGGTTGAAACAAGTATGTCGAGATCACCGGCAATAAAGCCGTTCATAACGGCGTCCTTTTCCGAAGCCTTCATCTTTCCGTGTATAAGGCCCACTTTCAAGTCGTTGAAGGTTTTTCGCGCCAATTGCTCCGCAAGCCCGGAAGCGGCTTTTGCTTCAACCGCGTCGGATTCGTCCACCAGCGGGCATACTATGTACACCTGCCTGCCTTCTGCTACCTGCTTCCTTATAAAGTTGTCGATCCTTTCACGCATATCCGCATGTACGGCATAGGTCTTGACTTTTTTTCTTCCCGGAGGAAGTTCGTCTATGACCGAGATATCGAGGTCGCCGTATAATATCAAAGCCAGAGTTCTGGGGATCGGAGTCGCGGTCATGACCAGTATGTCGGGATTTTCGCCCTTGCTCGAAAGCTTTGCCCTCTGACGCACGCCAAAACGGTGCTGTTCGTCTGTAACTACAAGACCGAGGTTTTTAAAGACCACCTTATCCTCGAGCAAGGCATGCGTACCGATCACGATATCGGTTTCACCATTCCTGATATCCTCCAGGGTTTCCTTTGCCGTCTTACCTGTAATACTGCCCGTCAGGAGCGAAATCCTGATGCCCAGCGGAGCAAGCAGCGGTCCAAGCGAGTGATAATGCTGATCCGCCAGTATCTCGGTCGGCGCCATGAAAGCGCCCTGGTATCCGCTTTTAACGGCCTTGACCAAAGCAAGTACGGCGACTATCGTCTTGCCCGAACCTACGTCTCCCTGTACCAGCCTGTTCATTACCTTGCCGCTTTCCATATCATGCTCTATTTCCGCAAAAACCCGCTTCTGAGCATTAGTAAGGCTGAACGGCAGCTGCCGCATGAACTCCTGCACTTCGCGGCCTGCATCAAACCGTATGCCGGCGGCCGGAGACCCGGCAGCCGATTTCAGGTTCATAAGCCCGAGCTGTAATAGCAGCAGTTCTTCAAACACAAGTCTATTTCTGGCGTTCAGGAATGCCTCGTCGTCCTCTGGGTAGTGTATATTATTTACTGCGAAATGTATGCCGGTCAACCGGTAGGTCTCGCGGATCCACTGCGGCAATATCTCCTGTATGCTGTCTCCGGCATAGTCGAGCGCATTGCGTATGGCGGCCCTGATTACGTTTTGAGTCAGTTTGCCGGTCGCAGGATAGACAGGCACGATTCTGCAGGTATTTACCGGGCCCTGGTCGTCAAGTCTTTCGTATACCGGGTTCAGGACCTCGAATGTCCGTCTTTTTGTTATCTTGCCATAGAAAATATACCTTTCTCCCAGCTTGAAGTAATTTTTAAGATAAGGCTGATTGAACCAGGTAGCATTTATCAGGCCGGACTCGTCCCTGATGCTTACGCGGCTTACGGTAAGTCCCCTCCGCGGCCTAGACTCGTTCACCCTGGACGCAATCATGCCTTCGAAGGAACACTCTTCGCCGTCCTGCAGCTCCGATAGCTTCCTGAGTTTGCTGCGGTCCTCGTAATCTCTGGGGTAATGCGTTATAACGTCGCCTACGGTAAACAGGCCAAGCCTCTGAAACAAAGCCGCCCTTGTATCACCGACGCCTTTCAGAAACTGCAGCGGTTTTCCCATTTTCTCAGAATGCTGATCCATCGCGTTTCTCCCAAAGCTTTATCGTAAATGTACAAATCCGTAGAATCTATTGATATTTACATTTTAATATATACTTTCTCCTATTGCCATACCCAATCAGCTACAAAAAACTAAAAATAAAATTGAAATATCATTTTTTGATGATTATTGAATATAGCAGAAATCATACGTATAATAGATAACGTAAAATATGGAAAAGAGGTTATTGCTTTGAAAAAATTCTCTGCATTGATATGCATATTTGTATTGCAGTCTACAATAGGATGCAGTGCGGAAGATGAATCTGCCAGATTGGTAAAAACATTTATAAATGAATATTATACTATAGAAGATTATTCGAAGATCGATACTGATTTGGCATCAGGTAATTTAGCTAATAACAAAAATGTCTTTCCCGAGAAACTGCAAGAAATGCTTAATTTAAAAATACGAGAGAGAGATGTTAAAAATAGAAACCGTATCCGTATTATTTTGGCAAGTGTAAAAGACAAATTTAATATCAGTGCCGATAGCATTGAAATTAATAAAAGCAGATCAGAAGAGGATTTGATTGTATATGATTATACAGCAACTTTAAAACTTAAATTTAGTAATAAAGTAAAAGCCAAAGATATCAATGGACAATTAACAGTAAAAAGGGGAAATAAAAAATGGGTTATAGATTTTTTAAATAAAGTTGATACATCTTTCGTAGAGAATTAATAGCTTGGTACTGTTGAGTAGTTCGGCGGGTAGTGGTATTTTCTTTGCAATCAGCCATATATATAAATAATGCCATTATTTCAAAAAATCCTTGCGGATTCTTAAGTTATTGTGTTAAAATAATTATTGCTTTGTGGAATAATAAGCACCAATCTGAAGGAGGTGTGATATAGATGGCAAAATGCGATATTTGCAGCAAAGATACCGTATATGGCAATAATGTTAGCCACTCGGTCAGAAGAACAAACAGATTCTGGAAGCCCAACGTAAAAAAGATCAGAGTAATAGAAAACGGCACTCCGAAGACCGTTAACGTATGTTCAAGATGCCTGCGTTCGAATAAGGTTACGAGAGCAGTTTGATAATTTTTTATTTAAATTTTGATGTCTTTTGTTAATATCGAAGCGACATAAAAAAGGCGTATGAACGCTTTTTTTATGCCGCTTTGATTTTTACGCTCCGTTCAGCCCATTCTAAGTACTTTTTTAATCAGACTGCCGAAGAATTTCGGCATCTTTACTACCATGATCCTCATCGACGGACTCCCCCCTATCGTCTGATAATTACATACTATTCCGACGATCTATTTTGGTGCATGGTCAAAAACAGTATTCATCACCCGGCAGACTGATACATATATATTTTATACTATGATGCATGTTTATGTTGTGGGAAGCCTGAGAAAAAAACTAAAAAATTTAGCGCTGATTACGGCAGTATGGGTATTATTGTTTATGCTGGGGTCCTATTTTATAGATAATATGCTGCTTTTCAGCATATCGGTGGATCCGTCGGCGGAGTTTTCATATCCGTATACAGTTGAAGTCGATGATATATGGATAAACGATGCTTATGCAGATGATCTGTCCCTATCCGTATTCTGCCCTTTAAAGCCGAAAACGCGTGAATTCACCGATTACGAGGCACTGGAAGGCAGCTTCAGCTTCAAATACCCATCCGCATTTATCGTCAAGCCCGAAACATTTTCAGGCGGCGATATTCTATTCCATATCGATTTTCACGACAGAGAAGGCACTGCACATGGTTTCGTACAGGTCTGGAATATGACCGGGGACCTCGGCAATTTCCTGAAAAAATCGTTGGAAACCTCAAATAACAAGTACAAATATTTCAATTCCGGAAAAGTCGAAATAAATGGTGTGAGCGGCTATCAATGGGATTATTCGGTCCTCACCAGATCCGGATATATCAGAGGCGCCGAGGTATTCCTGCAGAGTGACGGGCGTATGTACCGGTTAAGCTACTTTGTACCCGAAAAAAAGTGGGATCGGGAGCAGGCGGGATTATTCGAGAAGATGGTTCATTCATTCAAAATCAAATAGAATATCATTCCAGCAGCTTTCTTGCCGTCATTACACAGTTGCGCCCTGCCGCTTTGGCTTCGTAAAGCGCATCATCCGCGGTTCGCACCAGATCGTTCTCATTCAATACGCATTCGTCAAATGAAGAGATACCGAAACTGGCCGTTACGGAAACACTTATCAGATTATCCTCGATGACATGCTTGTCGACCAGCTTCCTCAATGCTTCAACCTTTTCGTAAGCCTCCGCAAGACTTGTCCTTGGCAGGAGGATAATGAATTCCTCTCCTCCGTAACGCGCCATAATATCGTTTTTACGCAGAGCCGCCTTGACAGCCTTTACGACCGAAGTCAGCACCATATCTCCGAACATGTGACCGTAATTGTCATTGAATCTTTTAAAGTGATCTATATCGAAAATCACTAGCGAAAGAGGATAGTTTTCAGTCTTCGCATGAAGGAATTCGGTTTCAAGCCTCTCCTGGAAGTAATGCCGGTTATAGATGTCGGTAAGGCCGTCTTTCCTGGCAAGTTCCCTCATTTCGTCATACAGCTTGGCATTTTCCATAACTATACCGACCTGCTGCGCTATGATATTCAGGAGGCGGGCGTTCTCCTCATCGAATGCATTGTTGTACCTGTGCTCGACAAGTACAAGTCCGAACTTTCTGGAACTGGTAACCAAAGGCACGCAGATCAGTGAGTTGATATCCCTGCCGCAAGTGAAAGCATACTGCTTGTAATCAACGTTATTTTCCAATATCGTCTTTCCGTTGCTCAGCGCGTCCATCAGTATGCAGCTGTTGATATTGTCCGTTATTGTAGCCAGTGCATTTATGTTTGTGATGTTCGTAGTATTTACTTTCAGCCGGTTGATGTTTTCATCGTACAGAATTATCGTTGAATAGCTTACGCCCATAACACCGAGGATAATATCATTGAGCCGTTTCAAAAGCTCCCTTATATCAAGGACCGAGCCTATCGCCTGGCTTATCTGATGCAGAGTGTAGAACTCGGCAATGCTTTTTGACATACTTTTATTGGATTCTTCCAATTCGCCCGCGCATGATGTCAGCCTGTCATACTCCCGCTTTATCTCATCCCATGAGTTCTCAAACTTCAGACATTTTTCCTCCAGCTGCTCAAGGTTGCATACATTTTCAATCTCACGTTCTATACTGCACTTATGAAGCTGGCTTAAAAAAAGTACTGTAATATAGAATAATATGTACATTACAAATATCCTGCTGAGCTTGAGACGCAAATCGCCGTCTGAAGCCGTATATTGTACTAATGCAGGTAAATTCGCAAGCATGGAAATAGAAAGATGCATCAAAAGAGAGGCTGTCAGCAAAGCATATCCCGCACGTGAACCCTTTACAAGCGTCGTTATCAGGACAGGTACCAGTATGATGAAATAGAACCACGAACCGATATTTGAAAAATTCAATACCAAAGACACAATTAACAGAAATATCAGCTTGTCTGTATAATAAACTGCCCTGTTTTCCAGTAACTCCTTCAGGAACATCCACCTTCGTATGAAGCAGATCAGAATAGCCGCAGCAAAAACAGCGGTGATCCATAATAGAGTTGAATGCTTTTCTGTTGCATTGACCCATGTCGTGCCTATAAGCAATTCATTGCCGGCTAAATACAGAAGCATCGCGACCGAAAAAAGCAGGAAGGATATTCTGATGTATATCAGTTCATAGCCCTGGTATTTACAATACACTTTCTTATCGATCACTTTAAATAATAACGCCCCCTACTTTTTCCAATATATCTCGACTATATCTCCCGAACGTATGACATCCGTGAATGCGGCTTGCTGCCCGTTCAGTTTGAGAACTATTGTGCCCTGGGGTTTCGTCAGATCAAAATCTATATGGTTGAATATATCTACAAATATATACTGTACTCTGTCATCATCGAGGACAACCGTCCGTCCGTTTACGCTTAAGACAACGTCGGGGTGTTCCTTGATCCCGGCATTTTTACCCGTGCTGTCAGGTGAGCCCTGTACCGTTGCCGTATTTCCGGCGGATAGTACTTCTTTGGAAGTGTCTTCGATCTCCTCCCGATACCGGTCGGCATCAGTAAATTGTGAAAAAGGCTTTTCCTCCTCCTCTTCGGCACCGAATACGGATGAGCCGGAAGAATGCGGTTCAGCGCACTCGACCATATCCCTGTCGGCCAGAACATAATCGTCACCTTCCGCCTTACCGTTGACGAGAATTTTATAAGTATTCCTGTTGAAACCTCCCGCTCCGAGAAGTTCACCCAAAGTCCTTATCTGTGTTATCTGCACTGCGTCCCCGTCTTTTATCCGGGTCTCTCTTGCAGCCTGCCTGCCGTTGATAAATATCAGTGTGCTTATATCGATGGCGCTGCCGTTCAGCATCACTTTACCTTCCGAAAATGAGGAAACCAGTTCGTATGCGACAACAGCCGCATCATTGCCATCCTCGGCCGGAACGACTGCTATGCTGTCTCCGTACACAATAGGCGTATCGAGGCTGGACTGCTTTCCGTTCACAAAGATTTCGGCGGACTTGCCGTACTGGCCGCGGACATGACGCACTTCCCCGTTTACAGAGAAAGTCATCCCCTTTCCCGACCTGCCTATCAGATTGCCCGCGTCATATCCGAACAGTATCAGCGCATCGGCCACTGTGAGCTTTTTTGAATTGAACAGCCTTATTTTTTTATCATTGACCGTTACGGAAAGGAAATCCTTACCTCCGTATATCTGTGCTGTGACAGCAATACCGTATGGAGTGATCGATTCCGGACCGGAAAGCTTTCTATCGTTGAATTTGATGTCGCGTATAACATCCCTGCCTCTAACCACGACCCTGTCCCCAACTAACCCCAGTTGCTGTGAAATCATTTCCGGGAGGCCGGGGATTCGGCTTCCTCCTCCTACGAGGAAAACGGCGTTTGGCGCTTTTCGATTGAACTCGAGTATTTTCTGCGATATGGTCGAAGCGAGCTGCAGGATCGTATCCTCAATAGATTTGTAAACCTCCGACGCAGACACGGTCCGCTTTTTTTTAAGTATATCCGTGAAGGTTATGTTATCTCTGCTTGTTGACAGGGCTATCTTAATCTTTTCTCCCGTATTAAAATCCACAAGGTAATTCTGTGATATTTTTTCAGTGATCTCATCGCCTGCTACGGGCACCATTGCATACGCGATCACGCTTCCGTCCTTGGTCAGCGCGATATCCGAAGTACCTGCGCCAATATCGACAAGCACCAGGTTGAGCAGCCTAAGGTCGGCCGGGATTGTCACGTTTATTGCCGCGATAGGTTCGAGCGTCAGGCTCGAAACTTCCAGCCCTATCTTTCCCATTACAGTGTAAAGGCTGTCGACAACGATTATCGGCAGGAATGTCGCAAGAATATCGGCTCCTACATTTTTGCCCTTATGCCCGACAAGTTTTGAAATGACGAAATTATTCAGATAATAATTGATGACGCTGTAGCCGACACAATAAAACTGCGTCTTGTCCTCGCCGTCCATTTCCTCGTCAAGCATCATCTGCGCCCGCTGGATGCCTTCGATCTCCAGGCTGCTGACAAGATCTGCATCGATCTCGCGTCCTGCTTCGAGATTTTTTTCGACCTTGACCTGGCAGGTCTTAAGAACTCGTCCGGCAGCGGCTATAGCAACTCTTTCAAGCTTAACGCCGAGCCTTGCCTCCAGTTTCCGTTTAACATCGGCGGCTGCCAGCGCGACCTGCTCTATATCGTGTATCTGCCCGTCTATCATGGCCCTGTTCTTATGTTCGGTTACCTCGGTAGCAAGGACTCTGAAGCAGCTTTCCTCCTGCACCCCGACGACCCCGACGACAGACCTTGTTCCTATATCCAGAGCAAATACGATCTCTTCCTGGGATATACCGGATATCAGCCCGGCAGTCTGCCTGGCGCTATTGCCAAGGCTTATCACCCTGCCGGCCTTTTTGTCGTTCTTTTCGGCTTTTTTCAGCTTGCTGCCGGTATTTTTATTCATGGTAGGTTCCCCTTGATATCACATAACGTTTTAACCTTTATTTATTCGACAATAAAAGTTAAAATCCTTCTGAACAAATGGGTAGGCGTGATGGAATTTTGGAAGCTGTTACGGAAGCTGTTACGGAAGCTGTTACGGAAGCTATTGCGCAAGGCGTTTCGAAAGATGTGTGACATGACCAGCCAGCAATCCGCAGCCAGCCCTGTCCAAGCCGGGAGACTTGTGCAGGGCACAGGGCATGTTTCCAAAGATGTTTCCAAAGCGGTATCGGAGCGGGGCTCAATGCTGCCCCGACCCGAACCTGCAGTACGGCAATACTCGGCATTCACCGCATTTCGGTTTTCTGGCGTCGCACAGCGCGCGGCCGTGAAAAACAATCTGGTGGCAGAAGTTGCCCCATAATTCGGCAGGAAGTAACTTCATAAGGTCGTATTCAATTTTTTCGGGATCATCGTTATCGGTGAGCCCCATTCTGTTGGTCAGGCGTTTGGCGTGGGTATCTATAACGATACCCGGCACTCCGAAGCTGTCGTTGAGGATAAGGTTGGCAGTTTTTCTCCCCACTCCAGGCAGTTTCAGCAAATCCTCAATATTCGACGGGACCTTCCCGCCGTAATCGGATATGATCATTCTGCAGGCGGCTATTATATTCTTTGCCTTGTTGTGGTAGAACCCCGTAGACCTGATAACCTGTTCGAGCTCTTTCAGATCGGCATTTGCGAAATCCTGCACAGTCCTGTACTTTTTGAACAAATCCTTCGTAACAATGTTTACCCTTGCATCGGTACACTGGGCCGCCAGGATCGTAGCAACCATCAATTGGAGCGGATCCTTGTATTCAAGCGAGCAGCTTGCCTCGGGATACATTTCCTGCAGCAGCTCCGCTATTTTCAACGCCTTTTGCTTTTTTGTCATTTTTAACCTTTCTTTCTTATTGCGTGTAAATAAAGTCCTTCGTACTTTTTTGCCGATCTGTTCCACGAATAATCGGTCTCCAGCGCTCTGACAATCAATTTGTCCCATTCCTCCGGTTTTTCGCGGTATACCTTTAAAGCCCTGCTTACAGCGTCTAGCATTTCATCGGAGGAGAAATCTATAAATGTAAAACCGTTTCCCCTCTCGTTGTCACTGTCATAGTCGGTTACCGTCTCAGCAAGTCCGCCGGTCGCCCTTACGACAGGTATCGTGCCGTATCTCAGGCTGATGATTTGTCCGAGGCCGCAGGGTTCAAAACGCGACGGCATGAGGAACATGTCGCTGCCCGCGTATATTTTTTGCGCCAATGGCCCGTTGAAGCCGAGACAAATCGCAATCTTTCCGGGATAATCGTTAGCTATCCGCCTGAACCGGTCCTGGTAATAATCGTCGCCCGTTCCGAGTAAAACAAATTGAATATTCATGGAAAGGAATTCATCGATGCGATCGATTAGCAGGTTGAGGCCTTTCTGGCCGGATAGTCTGGATATCAGCCCGATCACAGGCACATCGCCTACAGGAAGGCCCATTTCCGCCTGCAGGGCGTATTTGTTTTCCTTTTTATCTTTATAGTTGGCTGTGCCGAAATTCCGGGCGATCGTTTTATCTTTCTGCGGGTCGAATTCGTCGTAATTTATCCCGTTCAAAATACCGAACAGGTCTTCCGAACGTTTTTTCAGCAGACCGTCGAGACGTTCTCCGTACTGTGGCGTCTGTATCTCGCGCGCATATACCTCGCTGACGGTATTGATGATATCGGAATAGACCAGGCCGGTTTTCATAAAACTGAACATACCGTAGAATTCGGCCTTCTCCGGAATAAAGACATCATACCCCAGGTTCAGCAGCCTTACGGCGTAACTCGAGAAATTACCCTGATATTCAAGATTGTGTATCGTAAAGATCGTCGATATACCGCTGTAAAATTCGTCATGAGCATATTGTTCCTTCAGGAGCATGCAAACCGGGCCGGTATGCCAGTCATTGCAGTGTATGACATCGGGCTTGAAGCCTACCCTCGGGAGCATATCCAAAACAGCCCTGCAGAAAAACGCAAAGCGGTCGGCATCGTCAAAATGCCCATATATTCCGTCTCTGTCAAAATACCTGTAGCTATCCGCGAAATAGACCGTCAGTTTCTTTTTCCTCTCGCCGGCCTTGTACAGAACTTCGGTTTTCCTAATAATACAGGTCTCGCTCCAGGTATCCAGCTGTACCGGAAAATCCGCCACATATTCGAAATCACCTTTTACCTGGCGGTACCTGGGCATTACGGCTCTGACGTCATGCCCCAGCGCTGCAAGCGCCTTCGGCAGCGAGCCCGCTACATCGGCAAGGCCGCCGGTTTTTGCAAAAGGGGATATTTCTGCAGAAACAAACAAAATTTTAAGTTTCTTATCGCTCATCTAAACCTCCGGTGTATATGGTGATCATATAAAAATATTATATTCCACAAATATACCTTAGGCAACTGAGCGAAATTCTGTGACTATTCAGGTACCCATCAGCACCGTTTATTCCAGTTGTGTTTCCAGGCACGGAATATATTTTCCCTTTTACCATAAATAAGTTCATTCTATGGAGTCCTGTCTCATGGGTGTCGCAATTCGCTCCACTTCGCTACTCCCCATGCAGCCGGGCTTCGAAGCAGGAAACACAACTTCCACAAACAGCGCTGCCGGTACCTGAATAGTCAGCGGATGCTAGACGTTATAGTACCTTATTCCCGCCTCGAACAGCAGCTGATCCTTGTTTCCCGGGACGTTTATACAAACATTTTTGCCCTTTCTCTCCGAATGCCCCATTTTGCCCAACACTCTTCCGTCAGGGCTTGTTATGCCTTCTATGGCATGCATCGAACCATTCGGGTTGTATCTTATGTCATAAGAAGCATTTCCATTCATGTCGACATACTGTGTGGCGATCTGCCCGTTTGCGGCGAGTTTAGATATTGCGGCTTCCGGGGCGACAAACCTGCCCTCGCCATGAGACACTGCAATAGTATGCATATCGCCGACCTTTACGTTATTGAACCACGGGGATTTGTCGGAGGCTATCCTTGTCCGGACCATGCAGGATACGTGCCTGCCTATTGAATTGAATGTCAGAGTAGGGCTTTCCGGGTCCATTTCCCTTATCTCGCCGTACGGCAGCAGACCGAGCTTAATCAAAGCCTGGAAACCATTGCAGATACCGAGGATCAACCCGTCTCGGTTTAGCAGCATATCCATCACGGCTTCCTTGATATACGGATTTCTGAAAACAGTCGCAATGAATTTGCCCGAGCCCTCCGGTTCGTCTCCGGCGCTGAACCCGCCCGGGAACATGACAATCTGGCTTTCAGATATTCTCTGCCTCATGGCCTGTATAGTCTCATTAATGCTTTCAGGCGTGAGATTCTTTACGATGAACGTATCTGCGATACCGCCCGCATTTTCGAAAGCTCTTGCTGAATCATACTCGCAGTTGGTCCCGGGGAATACCGGAATGAAAACTCTCGGTTTAGCCGTCTGTATCCGGGATGTATTCTTTAATGCGGAAGCCTTTACATTGCGGGTATCTGCTTCTTTATGAAAATCATAAGTGACGGCGCTGTCGCTTCCATCTTCCGTATTTGTCGGGAAAATGGATTCGAGGGGCTTCATCCAGTTATCTATCATACTTTTAAGATCGAGTGTGACGCTTTCCTGCTCTGAACCCTGCTTTGATTCCTGCTCTGAACCCTGCTTTGATTCCTGCTTTGAACCCTTTTTTGAATCCTCTTTTGATTCCTGTTTTGATTCCTGTTTTGAATCCCGCTTGTCTGCTGAAAGGGAATCACCCAGCATATTGCCTTTTAAGATCGTGATGGCGGCCTTTTCCTTCGTATAGCCGATAACTCTGAATGCAAGTCCGTCAAACAAGCTTTGTACGTCTTCGGTCGGATCCAGTTCAAGTACGATAGAACCGTAATCAGGCGCAAAGAGATCAATACCGTCCGCTTTTATATCCAGCCCTGTCATGTTGCCAAAGCACATCCTGCCGACAGTCCCCGCTGTTCCCCCTTCACGAACGGTAGCGGCTGCAAGTATCTTCCCTTCTTTTGCAAGCTGATGTACCTTTACGAACATTTTATCGAGCTGTTCGAAGTCAGGCAGTTCATTCCTGTCCCTTTCCAGTCTGAGCAGTACAACCTGGCTGCCCGGCTTTTTGAATTCCGAAGACAGCGTCTTTCCGGCGTCGGAAACTGCGACTGCAAAAGCTACAAGCGTCGGCGGCACGTTCAGGTCCCTGAAAGTGCCGGACATACTGTCCTTACCGCCGATTGCGGCGATATTAAGCTTCTCCTGCGCATAGTAAGCTCCGAGCAGAGCGCTGAAAGGTTTGCCCCATTTTGACGGTTCCTTTCCCGGTTTTTCGAAATATTCCTGGAGCGTCAATCTCGCTGTCCTGTAATCGCCGCCCATTGCGGCAATTTTGGTGACCGCCTCGACGATCGCGTAAACAGCCCCGTGAAATGGGCTCCACTTCGCGATGGCCGGGTTGAAACCGTATGTCATAAGTGTGCATGTGTCGGTCTCGCCCTTCAGCACCGGCAGTTTTGCAGCCATGCCTTCCGCGGGGCTCAGCTGGTATTTGCCTCCGAACGGCATAAGTACCGTTCCCGCGCCTATCGTACTGTCAAAGCGTTCAACAAGCCCCTTCTGGCTGCACTGTTCCAGCATTTGCAGGTCAGCCATCCATCTCGAAGCTATTTTGTTCAGATCCGAAGACACCGGGGAAGTCACAGTTCCGGCTTTACTTATAGTCGAAGTTGGAGTTGGAGTTGGAGTTGGAGTTGGAGTTGGAGTTGAACTCGAAGTTGGAGTTGAACTCGAAGTTGGAGTCGAACTCGAAGTTGGAGTCGAACTCGAATTTATAGCCGAACCGGAAGTTGCAGTGAATCCCGAAGTTGGTGCGGAACCCGCAGCTTCTGTCGTTCTTGCCCTGAAGTAATTCTCCCCGGCAGCCGGTTCGTTTACTTCTATATTTATATTTTGCTTTACGCCATTCGTATCAAGGAATTCCCTGCTCAGATCGACTATGACCTTACCGCGCCATGTCATCCTCAGCCTGCCCGTATCCGTAACGACTGCGACCTGAGTTGCTTCCAGGTTCTCCTGCGCGGCTGCCGCAATAAACCTCTCCTCGTCTTCCTTCATCACTACAACAGCCATTCTCTCCTGCGATTCAGATATTGCAAGCTCCGTCCCGTCCAAGCCCTCATATTTCTTAGGGACCTTGTCGAGATCTATGTCCAGCCCTTCTGCAAGCTCGCCTATTGCCACGGACACCCCGCCTGCGCCAAAATCGTTGCACCTTTTTATCATCCTGCTCACGGCTTCGTTCCTGAACAGCCTCTGTATCTTTCTTTCAGTCGGGGGATTGCCCTTCTGCACCTCTGCTCCGCAGGTTAGCAGCGATTTTTCGTCATGCTCCTTGGACGAGCCCGTAGCTCCGCCGCAGCCGTCGCGTCCCGTCCTTCCGCCAAGCAGTATTACGACGTCGCCGGGTTCGGGCGCAAGTCTCACGACGTTCCTCCTGGGCGCGGCTCCTATGACTGCTCCTATTTCCATACGTTTCGCAACATAGCCTTCATCGTATATTTCAGCTACCTGCCCCGTAGCGAGCCCTATCTGGTTGCCGTAGGAACTGTATCCAGCGGCGGCTCCCGTGGTGATTTTTCTCTGCGGCAGCTTGCCCGGAAGGGTGTCTGCGACCTTCGTCCTGGGATCGCCGCTTCCCGTTACCCTCATAGCCTGGTAAACGTAGGAACGTCCCGAAAGAGGATCACGGATCGCTCCGCCGAGGCAGGTCGCAGCTCCGCCGAACGGCTCTATTTCGGTTGGGTGGTTATGGGTCTCGTTTTTGAACATTACGAGCCAATTCTCGGGTTTACCGTCAATGTCGGCTTTTACTACTACACTGCAGGCGTTTATCTCGTCCGATGAATCAAGGTCATCGAGCTTGCCGCGTTTTTTCAGTTCCTTCATCGCAATCGTAGCCATGTCCATCAGGCATACGTCTTTTTCCCTGTCTCCATAGACATATTTTCTTGACATGGCATATTGTCCGTAGACATCCTTGATCAATCTGGCGTATTGACCGTCTTCAAACGTAACATCGTTTATATTTGTCAAAAACGTCGTATGCCTGCAATGATCCGACCAGTAGGTATCAATCATCCTGATTTCGGTAATCGTCGGGTCCCTGTGCTCTTTATCTTCGAAATACTGCCTGCAGAATTCCAGATCCTCCGCAGACATTGCCATTCCGAGTTCGTTCTGAAGCGAGGCTATTTCACTGGCAGTCTTGTTGCAAAAGCCCTTCATTATCGAAACATCCCCTGGATAATCCAGTTCAACGTCCAGTGTTTCAGGTTTCTCCATCGTCGCCTCATGGCTTTCGACGGGGTTTATGCAATATGCCTTTATCCTTTTGAAATCGTCCGCCGTTATGCCGCCCTCGAGCACGACAAGCTTTGCCGCCTTGCAGCGCGGCCTTGCCCCGAGGGTCAGGAACTGTATGCACTGTGACGCGGAATCGGCCCTCTGATCGTATTGCCCCGGCAGATACTCGATCGCAAATACTTTTTCGCTTTCGGCAAGCTGTATTGCTTCTTCATATATAT
>JAEYOM010000081.1 GCA_023411715.1 Bacillota bacterium
CTTAATTGAACGAGCGCCAGAAAGCCCCGTCCTTATTCAGTATATCCGATATCTCACCAAACTTGACAGAAAACTCAGGGAAGCCTGCGGCGTAAGGCGCTATTTCGTATGGAGTGAAATACAGCACAAGCGAATCCTCTGTGATATAAAACGGCTGATCCTTTTGTATGCCTTTATAGTCTTCGGTCAAGTACAGATTGTTTTCGGGATCCGATGCCATCAGGTCCTTCATTTGTTTGCCGACGATGCCGCTCAAAACCTTCGTATAATCGTTGCCGCTTTTGAACAGATCCTCCAGCTGATATTCCGTTCCGCTTTTCAGATCGATATGTAGATACTCCCTGCCGGGCATCCCGTGCGCGGCTCCCTTTGGGTATAAATAACCCGTTTTCTGAAGCGTCAGCAGATCCTTCTGATGAAGTCCGATGGTAAAACTGCCGCCATAAGTATAATTAAGGTTATCCTCCGGCTTTATTGCCGTATTCGTAGTATCCTCCGGATTCATTGCCACTGCAGATGGATTCTCTGTTTCGCTGGCCAGCAGCTTATTAAGCGCCTCTTCGGCCTTCGGATCGGCCATGCCGCTCAATACAGGATAATATACAACATAATCCCTGTTCGGCTTGAATTTAATCTCGCTGATGGTTACTCCTCCGTCCAGTACCACGGATGAAGCCGGCTTATAGACCGCTTCGCCCTTCTTGTTCATATAGTAAGACCTTTGGTCGGCGTTAACATATATGAGTCCCCCTGTCTTCTCCAGCGTACCCGAGCCTTTGGCCGAGGGAAGCGTATCGACACGTTTGCCTGCAGTATCGATAAAGTATAGCTCCTTGCCGTCATTGACCGAAGCGATCCCGTTCTTGAAGGGCTGTAATATGTCGTAATATATGAAATCGGTCAGCAATCTGCCGTTCCGATCCGCCAGTGCATACCTGGCGCCGGAAGGCGGGAATTCCGGGTCCACTGACGTGCCAACGGCTGCCATATTATCTCCCAGCTGCCGTACATCATCGTATTTCGGCTGAATAACAAACTTGCCCGTCTTATCGATCAGCCCGTACAGGTTGTTTCCTGAAGCGTCCGTAATACTGGCTGCCGCCTTCCCCCCTTCAAAGTTGCCGGCATATGAAAAAGCGGGCTGTATTACGACATTTCCATCGTTATCCAAATACCCGTATTGGTCATTTCCTATGGGACGGAACTCCATCATGCCATCGGAAATCCTGCCCACATATGTGTAATTTAGCGTTTTAATAATATTGCCCATTGGATCGATTATTGCGTACTGCTGTTCCGACAACATGACTGTGGCTCTGTTACCTTCAAAATCCGTAGCATTCTGATATGCTGCAGCTATTATCGGCTTTCCGGTTTCACCCAAATAGCCGTATATGTATGTGCCTTCCTTTGTCTGTGTCTGATAGATTGCACGCTTGTTACTATAACTGCCTATAAAGCTGTATTTGTCGGATACCTTTCTTCCCGTTTCGTCCAGAACGACGCTTCCCCCGCTAACCGAAGCGATCGCGAGTCCCTCCCGGTAATCGGTTATATAGTCATACACGGGCTCTGCAACAAATTTTCCCGACCTGCCAACCAAACCGTACTTATCGTCCTTACCGACAACAGCCAACCCATTGTCCTGGAATCTCTCCGCCTGTGAAAATTGAGGCGCTATGGCAAATTTGCCCGTATTGTCGATATATCCCCATTTGCCGCCGTCCAGATAATTGTCCTGGGCAGGGTAAAGCTCAAGCTTTATCGGATTTATGTTATCCTTGCCGGCGGATTGACTGTCTGCATCGGTGTCTAAACCTGACAATACGGCCGCGCTCGAGGTTACCGCAGTATTTTCAGGAGTATCCTGCATATTGCCGACTGGCTGCTGGCTGCTGCAGGAAGTGGAGATAACGAGCATTATCGCCAATACTGTCAAAACTACTGCTTTTCTTAATGTCGTCATATATCCTCCAAAATTATCAGGATTCCATAATTTATAATAGCACGACTCCTGTGTTATAATGTTAAAAACAAAGTAAAGGAAACTTTAAAGTATGTTTAAATATGAAACGCACCTGCACACTGACGAAACCAGCCCCTGCGGAAGAGTTCCGGCCGTTGAGGCAGTCCGCATATATAAAGAGGCCGGGTATACCGGAATAGTGGTAACAGATCATTACACCCGCGGTTTTTTTGAAAAGCAGCTTTTCAAAAGCTGGGAAACCAAGATCGACCAATACCTCAAAGGGTTCCGCAAAGCCTCGGAAGAGGGCGCAAAGCTGGGTTTGGACGTCCATCTCGGCATGGAGATACAATTCGACGAGAACTCGAACGACTACCTTGTCTACGGTTTTGACGAACGATTCCTCAATACGGACAAAAAGCTGTACAAGCTTGGCCTGGAGGATTTCAGAAAGCTTACGGCCGGCAGCGGTATCGTTATAGTTCAGGCGCACCCCTTCAGGCCGCATATGATACCGGCCGAACCTTCGCTCATAGACGGCGTCGAGATATATAACGGTAATCCGAGGCACGATTCTTCGAATCACCTGGCATTTGAGTATGCGCGGGAAAACGGACTCAAAATGCTGTCCGGCTCGGACTTCCATCAGGTACAGGATGCCGCGAGGGGTGGCATAGTCGTCAATGAGCGGATCAGACCCGGCGGTTTCGCACGTATGATAATGGAAAGCGACAGTATCGAATGTATACAGACCTGAACTCCGTAAACAGAATCCTAATAAAAACATAATTCTTTCAGACACCGCACCCCTCCTTTCGTATGATTTAGTGTAAACAATAAAACAAGCAAGTTGAAATAAAGGAGTGCGGAATTATGGATAGAAGATTATTCTTGTCCGACAGCAATAAAAAAATAGGCGGCGTTTGCGGAGGTATCGGCGAATACTTTGGTATAGATCCTACAATAGTAAGGTTGTTATGGTTTCTCTCGATCTTCCTCGACGGTATAGGACTGCTTGCATATTTCATCGCGTGGATAGTGATACCGAGGCGCAGCAGCTGCAAGTACAACGACTGGTAAAACTACCTGAAGGAAATTTGTTTATCACCGTTTGAAGCAGGTCCGCAAGCCGGGCCTGCTTCTTTTTTTGATATAATGTTAAAAGATAATGCAGAACAAAGGTGTTCGCTTTTATGCGTCGCCTTTTCATTTTTTAGGAGATTAAAAATGAGAAAAGAAATCACATTGATCCTAACCTCGGTTTTCATATTGGTCTACGGAACATATATTGCCGGAACCATACTTACTCCTTTTGCTGAAAGCTTGGGCGCACCCGGTATAACTATAGGATTTATCTCAGGCGCATTATATATCGTTCGATTGTTAACCGGAACCTGGATTGGAAAATTGTCCGATAAAAGAGGAGTTTTGAACGTTCTGAAATACAGCCTTGTGTTGTATCCTTTTGTTGCGTTTTCTTATTGGGCAGCATGGAACATACCTGCTCTGATCGGGGCACGGTTGCTTCATGGATTGGCTTCTGCAATGATGCTGCCTATGGCGATGGCTTACATCGGCGAGGTAACCCCGCAGGGAAAAGAAGGCCATTACATGGGTATTTATAATACAATAATACTGATAGCAAGCGGATTAGGGCCCCAAACAGCAACTTTACTGGCTGCTAGATATAGCACCAGAACCGGTTTTTTATTTCTATTTATCCTTGCATTTATTTCCCTTATAATTATTCTAATGGTCCAAAGGAATAGGGCTGGGAATCAAATCAGCTCAACCTTAATAGAAAGGAGCACAAAGTACCGTAATTCTTCCAGATTAATAAAGAACCCCAGCCTTTTAGCGCTTGCCAGTATTAATATTGCTCTTGCCGTAATATCGAGCATGATAGGTTTTTTCTTTATACTTTATCCTCCCACAAAAGGCATCGACCTGATATTCACAGGATCGATAATTGCAATCTATAATATTGTGTGCGGAGTTGTCCAGATCCCTCTGGGACAATTTACGGACAAATTTAATAAACGCAGAATGATTATAATTGCAGGAATGCTTACGACTGCCATTTTGATATTGTTTCCATTTGTCGGCCTATTATGGACCATGTGCCTGGCAATGCTTGCCCTTGCGATTGCTTCGGCAGTTCTTCTTTCTGCATCCTCCGCCTTATCAGCAATAATTGGCCATAATATGGGAATGGGCATTACAATGGGGTTTTTAGGCACATCGACAAGTATCGGAATGATACTTGGCAGTATATTGCTCGGGTTAATGCCCGACAACTTCGGAATAGACTCGATATTTTATCTGGCAGGCGGACTAGTATTGGTTTGTACGACAATTTTTTCGATACTATGGAGAAAAAAACAGGCAGTTTTCATCTGAAAAGCTGCACTTGTTTCATTAAGGGCTTTCCTGGTAAAATATAAATAAATTTGACTCGCCCCGGAGGCGCTCAAGATGAACAACGAAGCCTGG
The DNA here is from genome assembly GCA_023411715.1 of Bacillota bacterium. Lineage (GTDB taxonomy): Bacteria > Bacillota > Clostridia > Acetivibrionales > DTU013 > JAEYOM01. The sequence continues at coordinate 4,460 of JAEYOM010000081.1, forward strand.
ATCATTTCCGCAAATATGGGGCTGGGCCACCAGAGAGCCACATACCCTTTGAGAGAAATAGCATACGGCGGCATACAGCTCTTCGGCGAAGACGGAATATGCCAGAAAAAAGAAAAAAGGCAGTGGAAGATATTCCAGAATTCCTACGAATCACTATCCAGGACAAGACAAATCCCCATAATTGGTCCGTCGTTATTCAGCATACTCGAAAAAGTACAGAACATATTGCCTTATTATCCGCTGCGCGACCAGTCAAAGCCGTCGCTTCAGGTAAAATCCCTGTATACTCTGATAAACCGCGGCATGGGCAAGGGTATGAGCATTAAGCTGGCTGAAAAAAGGCTGCCGGTGATCACGTCATTTTACGCAGCTGCAATCGCAGCTGAACGTATGACGGATCTGCCGGTGTACTGCATAATATGCGATGCCGATATCAACAGGGTGTGGGTCGCAGAAAGACCGCGTGAAAGCAGAATCGTGTATTTCGCTCCCTGCGGCAATGCGATGCGCCGCCTGAAGGAATACGGGGTGCCTGACGAAAGGATCTTCCTTACAGGCTTTCCGCTTCCGAAGGAAAATATCGGGAAGAACATGCACACAATACGCGGCGACCTTGCCAAAAGGCTTATCAGGCTCGATCCCACAAAACGCTTCAGGGTGATCCACGGAGAAGAAGTAAAATACTATCTTGGCGACAGCTGGAACCCCGATCTGCCCTCAGGCCCTATCACTCTTACCTACGCCGTCGGGGGCGCGGGAGCCCAGGCTGAGATAGCGGAAGGAGTCGTGAAGAGCCTTTCCAATAAAATCAAGGAAGGTAAGATCCGCCTTAATCTAGCCGCCTCACACCGTACGGAAGTTAAACAGTATTTTGATAAACTGCTTCAGAAAAATGGCCTGTCAACGGCAGAATGCGCGCGGATCATATACAATCAGGATAAAAACGAATACTTCAGACAATTCAATGAAATACTGCACGATACGGATATTCTTTGGACCAAGCCCTCTGAACTGTCATTCTACTGCGGTTTGGGAATACCGATAATAATAGCGCCGCCGATAGGCCCTCACGAGGTATATAACCAGCGCTGGCTCAGGGATCTAGGGGCCGGTCTGCATCAATCGGACCCGCAGTATTGCTGCGAATGGATAATGGATTATCTTACGGACGGAAAGCTTTCGCTTGCTGCGTGGGACGGTTTCCTATACGCCCGTAAGCTCGGCGTCGACAAAATCATGGAGGTGCTCTGCACCGGTAACATGGAAAGGCGCTACTCACCGCTTTTAAGATGAGCAGGATAAAATATGCGAAAAAGCTCGACAAACATCAATCACATGAGCTGCCGGGCTTTTGTTGTTGAGCTGCCGGGCTTATTCCCTGCCTTCATACATTTTCGCCACTATAAACGATTCCAATGCTTTCGGGATCAGCCGTTTCATAAATACGAGGAGCTTATACTGCAAACCTACCGTTTTGACAACAGGCGGATTTCTTTTTTCAATAATCTTTCCGACTGCCTTCGCAACTACGATAGGCTCGGGGCCGTGAGTTTCGTCATGCTCCATTACAGCGACCGACTTATCGCTGTATTTCTTGTAAGCCGAGCCTTCCCCGCCTTCCCTCACGAAAACCCTGCCTGCGGTAAAGCCGGTTTTCGTATCGCCTGGTTCCACCATGGAAACCTTGATGCCGAAGGGCTTCAGTTCATTTCGGAGCGAACCGCTCATCCCCTCGATCGCAGCCTTACTGGCGACATACATTGATTGGTAGGGGATCGGGAAAAGCGCGCCGACTGAAGACATATTGACGATGAGTCCCCTGCCCTTTTTCCTCATGTACGGTAGGACCTGCCTTATGACTCTGTGCATGCCGAAGAAATTGGTATCGAGCTGCAAAAAAGCCTCTTCCGGCGAGGTGTCTTCAACAGAGCCAGCAATGCCCATACCTGCGTTATTTACTACTACCCCTATTTCGCCTTCCAGTTCCATGACTTTCTCTACGGCGGCTTTGACCGACTCCTCGCTGCATACGTCCATCTGAAGCATTTTTATAAAACCGCCGGTACTCTCATTGTGTCCAGGCTCACCTGTGCCGTCCGGCTGGGATTTTCTCGATGTTCCGTACACCCTGTAGCCTTTGCCGGCCAGATAAGCGGCGACGGACCTGCCGATCCCTGAAGAAGCACCTGTCACAAGTACTACATTGCCATATTGTCTGCTCATATGTACCTCCGGAAAACAGCTTTTTCACTTATTTTACCATGAAACCGCAGTAAGTGAAACCGCAGTATAGAAATCTCCGGGGGCGCGGTCTCCTTCTCCGTCCTGACTCTACCATGTATGAATATAATGGTTGTAACAGGTGCGAAGCCTTGCATCACTGCATTTCCGCGCCGTATATACTTACCCCATATAATGTGGTAAAATAGATGCAGTTTGGAATTATTCTTCCGTCATTAGACAAAGAAGGAGCGATTATTAAACAATGGATATTTTTGAAAAATGCTTTAATTACACGGATTACAAAGAGGTTCTGGCAGCTGGTCTCTACCCTTATTTTCATGCTCTCGAAACCGGACAGGATACAGAGGTGGTTATAGAAGGCATCAAAACGGTCATGGTCGGTTCAAATAATTATCTCGGCCTTACATCCGATCCCAGAGTTAAAAAAGCGGCGATAGAAGCTGTCGAGAAATTTGGTTCAGGCTGTTCCGGCTCGAGATTTCTGAACGGGACACTGACGCTTCACCTTGAACTTGAAAAGAACCTCGCCGAATTTGTCGGCAAGGACGCAGCTCTGACTTTCAGCACGGGCTTTCAGACAAATCTGGGCATTATAACGGCTGTAGCCGGCAGAAACGATTACGTACTCTGTGACAGCGAAAACCACGCCAGTATCGTCGATGCCTGCCGTCTTAGCTTTGCAAAGGTCCTGAAATTCGAACATAACAATATGGTAGATCTCGAACGCCTGCTGAGCAAGATAGACGACGACCACGGAAAGCTCATCGTCGTAGACGGTATCTTCAGCATGGAGGGCGATATAGCGGATCTGCCCACTATAGTGAAGCTGGCAAGGAAGTACGGAGCAAGGGTCATGGTGGACGATGCTCATTCGTTTGGAGTATTGGGCGCACACGGCAAAGGCACTGCCGAGCATTTCGGGCTCGAGAAGGAAGTCGACCTCATCATGAGCACCTTCAGCAAATCGCTGGCCAGTCTCGGAGGCTTCGTTGCGGCAAGCCAGGACGTTATAGATTACATAAAGCACAATTCAAGGCCCTTCATATTCTCGGCATCAGTTCCGCCATCCAACGCGGCCGCAGCTATTGAGGCACTGGAGATCATCAAGGCCGAACCCGAAAGGATACAGAAGCTAAGAGATATCTCGGTCTATATGAGACAGGGCTTCAAGAAGCTCGGGATACCGATTTACGAGTCAAACAGCGACATTACGCCTATCGTACCGATAATGACCTATGATAACGAAAGGACGCTCCTCATCACAAAGATGCTCCGTGAGCAGGGCGTATATGTCAATCCTGTCGTATCTCCCGCAGTCAAACCGGGACTTTGCAGAATCCGCACAAGCTATACCGCTACGCATACAAAGGCACAGCTTGATTACACTCTCGAAGCCTTCCGCAAAGTTTTTGAGCAGCTTCAGGCAGCAGGCTGATCGGTTGCTGAAGCAGAGATAAATACTTTTTGAAATATAGGGACGATTCAAAAAACCGTCCCTGCTTTTCAAAAATCAGTTTTTCCGGACTGCACTCATAAGATCCCCTGCCAGGCTATTTACCAGATTGGCGGTCTTTATCAGTTCTTCGCTGGCCGCAAAGCTTTCTTCCGTTGACGCCGCAACGCTCTCTACGCTTTGGGATGTGCTTTGGGCGGAATTGCTTACCAGCTGTATGAAGCTGTTCAACGAATCCGATTCCTCCAGCTGTCCATCAGAAAGCCTGCTGGTATCCGTCAGCAGCTCCAAGATGCCGGCAAGCGTATCAATGATCTTTTGGTAGCACGAATCGGATAACCTGACGAACTCAACGCCTTCATTTACTTTTAGAACGCTCTCGTTCATCAATTGATCGACTTTTTGGCTATGAGTCAGTATTTCGCCAAGGGTATTCGATATTGTTTTGAGGGATTCATGGCTTTGCTCGGCAAGAGTCCTTATCTCACTGGCAACGACTGAAAAACCTTTCCCGTTTTCCCCCGCCCTTGCTGCCTCGATCGATGCATTTAGAGCCAGCATATTGGTTTGGTCCGCTATCTGCCTTATATATGCTACGACCTTGTATATTTCATCAGCTTTTTGATTCAGTTCCCTGGCGCTTTCAGATGATATCGAAACGCTGCTCTTCAGCCCATCGATCTTTTCAACGGCGCTATTGACCGACACCCTCCCCTCATTGGCAACGTCTCTCAAGCTTTTTGAAGACTCCTCAAGTTCGGATATTCTTTCCATATTGAATCTGATATCCTTGACAAGCGTGCCTATCAATCTAACGCTTTCGTCGACGCTTTTTGCGGTATTGGTAGCCTCTTCGAGAACGTTCGAAGACTTGTTGGCAATTTCTTCAGATGCCGCGTTCTGCTGGTTTGCGAGAGCTGATATGGACATACCTGCTTCGGCCAATCTGCCGGATATCGACGTCACTTTATCCATTATCACTTCAAGCTCATTAAGAGATTTTCCAGATTCATGTTCGCTCTTCGAAGACCTCATGAGCAGCTTTTTAGACAAGCTGGCAGTTATTACCGAGCACATCGCACCAAAGCCAAATCCGAGGCCTCTGACCAGAAGTTCCCTGTAGACATCGCTCTGGGGCAGGAAATACGGGTTGTGAGTCAGTATGGCAAACAGGCAGGCGAAAATGGAGAGCCCGATCGAGTACAGCACGCAGTTTATTTCAAGGTAAAAGGAACTCAGGAAGAACACAAGAAATATACTGCTCCACATTTCGTAGTATGGTATGTATGTTATCAGTGCCAGATAGTTGACAGTAGCGCAAGTTATCAAAATGTACTTGAATATACTCACGAATTGCCCGCTCTTGTTCCTTTTTATAAATATGAAGTAGAAGAGCATCGGTACTGAAAGATTGACAACGCTCATAATGCTGAAACCGATGATATGCGACCACTCAAGCCTGTCAAGGATGTCCATGATTTTCAGGCCACAAAAGAACAATATTCCGAGAATACCGCCGCTAAAACATACTTTCAGGACAAACAGATTGATTTCCTTCTGGTACTCCTTAAGGTTTTTACTAAAAAGCCCCTGTACTGAGTCGATCATCTTGTATTTGCCTCCTAATATAGTTTTTACTAAATTATACCATTGTTTTCTTCTTGATCAATAGTTTTGCCCCTTTATTCGAGCATATTATTATGAAGTATTGTAAAATAATATTTATTTTTATTAGTTATTGTCATTTCGAGTATGATTTGCAATAATTATATTACATTACAAAATTTTACTTAAAGGAGACTAACATGAAAACAGTGATAAGCGGCTTCGAAATGTATTACGAAATTTCAGGCGTGGAGAACAGTCCATGGCTCATCCTGATCCACGGCCTTGCCGGTTCTACGGCTTGCTGGAAGCATCAGACAGGGGAGTTCAGCAAGCATTTCAGAGTACTGAACCTCGATATGGTGGGGCACGGCAGGTCGGGAGCATTGAATAATAAAAGATACAGCGGAGAAATAACGGCCAACCATATCAGATTGCTAATGGACCATCTGGGGATACAGAAAGCGCATATACTGGGACTCTCCCTGGGAACGATCGTCCAGCAGTTTTTCTGTGAGATGTACCCGGATCGCATTTTATCTACTATATACGCAAGCCCTGTAACAAAATTCAATTTGGTTTCATCCATATTCAACAGATTCAGCGATCTGATATTTTTAAAGCTTTTCCCCAAGAATGTATACCTGAAATTAATGGGACGCTTGATGCTCCCGGGAAAAATCCACGAAAAATCGAGAAAATTCTTCGTACAGGAAACTTTGAAAATGACGGATACCGAATTTTTCAAGTGGTGGAAGCTCGTTATGGAGGGCAATCATTTCGATTTTATCGGAGAGTCGGATATTCCTGCGTTAATTATTGCAGGTGAAAAAGATTTTTGTTTTTTCAAGGATTCGCTTCTTTTAAAGACGAAATACAAAAACAGCGAGCTTTCCGTTATTAAGGATTCCGGCCACGTTACAATATTCCAAAAACCTGATGAATTCAACCGTTTGGTCATAAGCTACATAGACAGGATCGAGAAATCCAGTAAATCCAGGATAGATATGCTCGATAAGGCAATTTAGATCCGATGTGAAACAGAAGGACGGTTGGAATTAAGGGGCGGTCCGGCCGCCCCTCTGTCTCGGTCTACCCGTTTCGACAAGCTGCCTTTCGGCTTGCCTTCGCTCAAACGCCCAGTATGTTCATGCCACAGTCCACGTGGATGACCTCGCCCGTGGTACCGGTCGACATTCTGCTTAACAGAAATACAGCGGTATCCCCGAGTTCCTTCAGTTCAACGGTTCTCCTCATCGGAGCTCTCGCTCTTGTGGTTTCCAAAAAACTGCCGAAGTCCTTTACGCCTTTTGCGGACAAGGTTTTGACGGCGCCTGCGGAAATGGCGTTTACGCGCACTCCTGAAGGTCCGAGGTCATTTGCGAGATAAATGACGCTCGTTTCGAGTGCAGCCTTTGCTACACCCATTACGTTGTAATTTGCCAAAACCTTTTCCGAGCCCATATATGTCAATGTAACTATGCTTCCGCCTTCGGTCATAAGCTCGCTGGCCTTCCTGCTCACAGCTACGAGCGAGTATGCGCTGATATTGAGAGCCAACAGGAAACCGTCCCTCGAAGTATTGACAAAGTTATCCTGAAGGTCCTCCCTCTTCGCAAACGCTATAGCATGTACCAGGCCGTGGATCACTTTGTACTCGGCCTTTATGGCGGCAAAGAAAGCCTCTATATCGCTGTCGGATGTAACATCCAACTGGTATGTAGCAACGCCGCCCAATTCTGCCGCCAGCTTTTCGACGTCGCTTTTTTCGCGTTCTCCCTGGTATGTGAATATAAGCCTGGCGCCCTCGCTGTGAGCCGCTTCCGCGATTCCCCATGCGATGCTCCATTTATTTCTTACTCCCATGATGATTATATTTCTGCCCTTCAATAAGTCAGCCATTGCTTTACCATCCCTTTCGAGCGGCTTGCCCCGCCCCGCTTTCCTTGCTCCGGACCGCGGGTGCAACCCATGATTTGATAACTGCTATTTTCAATTTTACCATTTGCGTCAAAATTGTCAACAGGTCATAAATCCAGGTAATAACGTTTGGTAAGCATTTCGGCGGCCATCCGCGTCAAAGCCGCTTTATTGTTTAAAGACGGGTCTTCCAGCACCTTATCAAAAAGAGCGGCAAGAGTACTTCCTATTTCCCGGCCCTCGTGAAACCCAAGGCCGATCAGATCCTGCCCGTTGATTGCAAGGTCCCCCAGCTTCAGGCAGCTGTTGCCTTCAAGCAGCTCCCTGTATATCTTCCCGAGCCTGTCGATGTATTCGATGCCTTCGCCCGCATCAGCAGGATTTTGTGCAGCTTTGTCGGCGCGCTTGACCCTGAGGAGATCCTCGAACAGATCCACCCCGACCATGCTCACTGCCTTTGCAACTGCCTTCGGCTGCGGCATTATATCCCGGTCATGGTATCTGATCAGGCGCAATATCCTATCAATGCTTTTATTGTCGAACTTCAGCCTCTCCAGGATATTTTCCGCTATCGCAAGACTTTTATCCGGATGGCCGTAGAAGTGGTCCACCCCATTCCCGTCCGTTGTCCGCGCCGCCGGTTTGCCGATGTCATGCAGCAGCATTGTCCACCTGAGGTATCTGTCGTTTTCTATCGCCGCAGCCGCTCTGATGCTGTGCTCACCCACATTATAAACATGATGGGGGTTATTCTGCGGGGTATCGAAACAAACCTCCAGCTCGGGCAATATCAGCCCCATTATTCCGGTATCCCTCAGCAGGGTTAATTTACCGGTATCCTCTGCGGTAAGTATCCCGGACAGCTCGTCTCTGATACGTTCGCTGCTGACGTTATATATCAGGCCGCTGTTTTTGCGTATGCCTTCCAAGGTGCCCGCTTCAATTTTAAAACCCAGTTGAGCCGCAAATCTTACAGCCCGGAGCATACGCAGCGCGTCCTCATGGAATCTTTCGTCCGGGTCGCCTACTGCCCTTATGCACCGCGCCTTTATGTCGGACGTGCCGCCGAAGAGATCAACAAGGCCTCTCCCGGAGTTCCACGCCATCGCGTTTATCGTAAAGTCCCTGCGGCGCAGATCATCCTCAAGGTCACCGGTAAACTCGACGCTGGACGGATGCCTGCCATCCTCATAGATTCCGTCTACTCTGAAGGTAGTGACCTCGTAAGCTTCCTCACCCAGCATGACTGTTACAGTGCCATGTTTTATACCGGTATCCAGTGTACGGCAGAAAAGCTTCTTTACTTCGGCAGGCGCGGCATTTACTGTGATATCCCAGTCCTTCGGCGCCCTGCCAAGAACCGCGTCCCTGACGCAGCCCCCGACTGCATAAGCCTCGAAGCCGTTATCCCTCATGACATCCAATATGTACAGAACGTTCTGCGGCGGTCTTATGGAAAATTCCATCGCGTACCTCTCATGCCCCCGAAATCCGGTCGTACTTATTCAGGCCGATACAAACTGAAACGCTGTTTTCCGGGGTGCAATCTTATTTTAGCATATCGGACGCGCCTTATTCCAAAACATTTTCGATACATATCAACAAATGAACTGACTTTGCGAAACAAAATGTTTTTCACAACGTCTTAACAAGTAACATAATCTTAAAGTGGCGAATAGTCCAAATAAATGAATGTGAGGTTGCATATGAAGGATAAGCTGTTTTCCTTTTTCAGTAAAAAACAGGTATTGATCGTTTTGGCTGTCGCAGCAGTTTTGCTGGCAGCGGCAGTCATCGCGGCAGCTCTTGGCCTGTTCGGCAGCGATGGCGGCAAAGCCCCCGACACTTCTGTCATGACAGACAGCGTTGTCCATGCCGATGACATGAGCTTCATGGGTTCGGATATTAAAATAGCCGCAGAAGACTCTGACAGCATCGGCGTAAGCCCCACATCCTCGTTCAGGCTTCTATTCGGGAAGGCTCCTGATGAAAAAGCCCTTTCAGCTTCCCTGTCGGTCAAACCCGAACAGGCCTATGACCTTAAAAAGGTCTCCGACAAGGAATACAGCGTGGAATTTGAAAAACCGCTTAAGTCCAATAGTATATACAGCTTTGTTATCAATGACAAAAACACTGGAGAAAAGCAGTCGTGGTCGTTCCAGACAAAAAAGTCCCTCGCCGTAGCGCGTACGCTGCCGCGTGACAAGTCGGCCCAGGTTCCGGCCAACTCAGGGATCGAGATCACATTCAACCATAAGGATATCGAGGATGCCGAAAAGAACTTCAGCATATCGCCCGAAGTCAAAGGCCGCTTCGAATGGCATGACAATACGCTCGTTTTCGTTCCCGAAAAACTCGAGCAGGGAACCATCTATACAGTCACATTGAAAAAGGGGATCGGAATAAAAGGCAGCAGCGAAAAACTGGCTGAGGATCTTACCTTCCGGTTCCAGACAGAAATGCCCGGCAATAACAGCAAAAAGCTCTATTATTCATTTTCGGATATCATTTACAACTTTACCGCTAAAGAGACGCCGGCGTTGAGCATATATGCAGATGAAAAACTTGACGATACCGACGTGGCTGTAGAACTATACAGCTACAACAGCCACGAGGCCTTCCTGAAAGATCTGAAGCAGCTGATATCCGCTCCCTATTGGGCAGTTTCGGAGAATAAGGGCATCTATGACGAGAGCAAAATGCAGAAAGCCGCGTCTGTAACGGCCCATATCTACAGGCAGGAGGTAAATTACTGGAGCAATACGTACCTGGTGCTGCCTTCAACGCTGCCGGAGGGTTATTATCTGGTCAGTACGGAAGTAGACGGTTCCAAATACTATACGCAGCTCCAGATCAACAACACATCTGTCTATATCATGACTACCGAACAGAAAAGCATGGCCTGGCTCAACGATGCCGCCACCGGAAAACCGCTTGAAGGAGCGGAATTCATGATGGATGGGGGTAAGCCTGTAAAGGCGGATGGAAGCGGCATGGCTGTGATAGATGCCCCACTGCCTGACTCGGAAGCAAGCTGCACGTTTTTCCTTGTCCGTCCGAGGACCGGACCGGTCTATGTGGCACGCGTGCCGAACAACATTTACCAACCGTATTACGACTATAGCAACAATGCCGATATAACGGATAAATACTGGAGATACCTCTATCTGGACAAGGATATGTTCCTGCCCGAGGACACCATCAACCTCTGGGGCGTGCTGAAGCCAAGAGACGGCAGCAGCCCGGGGAATGATGCGACCCTTCAACTCGTACGCTACACTTACTATGGCAGTGAAAACGACGCCTCCGTCCTGTCTTCACAGAACGTTAAAATATCGCCCAACGGCACATTTACCGGCAGTTTGAAAATTTCCGGCTTCAATCCCGGATCTTACGAGGTGCGAGTCCGCACAGGCGACAAACTGATGATCACTGGCTACGTTCAGGTGATGGATTACACAAAACCAGTCTATAAGCTTGAAATCAGCTCCGACCGCAAATATGTCAGTCTCGGTGAGAAGATTAATTACAGCATCCTTTCCTCCTTTTACGAGGGCACGCCCGTTTCCGATATGAAACTCAGTTATACGGCCGATAATAGTGGAAGCGAGTCCAAAAGCGGCAAGCTGACCTGTGACGGATCGGGTATCTCGAAGCTTACCCTGCGGCCTTCCGCATTAGAAAAAAGCTGGAGGCCGTACACATATGACCTTACTGTCAGGAATGACGAGGCCGGCGAACAGCAGGTAGTGGAAAGCAACGGTGTCGCGGTATTCCCTAGGGATACGATGATAAAGGTCGATTCCGAAAAAAAGGATAATGCATGTACTTTTAAGTTCGAAACCAATAGAATCGATCTTTCACGTCTCGAAACCGCCGGAGCGGACAAAAATATATACGACGAGAATAATTACAGAGGCAAAGCGGTTGACATACCGCTGACTGCCAAGCTATACGAAAGGCATTACGAGAGTAAAAAGACGGGCGATTACTACGATTATATCAACAAGGTCAGACGGGACATATACAGTTACTATGAAGTCACGAACCTTGTACAGGATTATTCCTTCGCCACCGTTGACGGAAAATACGAGATAAAATGTGACTTCAAGGACAACTGTCAATATATCTTTGAAGTCTCCGGGAAGGATTCTAAAGGCAGGGACATTTTTGAAAAGATATATGAATACGGCTGGGGCGGAGACTATTACAACGGATATAACAACAGTACCTACAGTATCGTAGGAAAGGACTCCTACCAGACATACAAACAGGACGAAACAGTATCGGTGGAGGTTAAGTATAACGAGGAACAGCCGTTCGAGGGCAGCGGCAGGAAATACCTGTTTGTAAGAATGCAGAGCGGCGTCATCGACTATAAGCTATCGGAGGAGCCGGTCTACAGCTTCGGTTTTGATAAGAAATTCATACCGAACATGTACGTAAAGGCGGTTTGCTTCGACGGCACAAATATATACGATGCGGGCATCAGTCAATATACGTATGATCGTTCCGAGAAAAACCTCAATATAAGTGTTAAGCCCGACAAGGAGTACTACAGGCCAGGAGATACGGCAAAACTGGCATTTGAGGTAAAAGACGCGAAGGGAGCCCCATGCGCCGCCGAACTCAATGTAAGCGTAGTCGACGAAGCCTTCTTTACGCTCTCTCCGCAGTCGGTGGATACTCTGTCTTCTCTTTACGGACCGGCAATGTCGTCAGGTATTATAGCTGATTATTTTTCTTTCACTCCGATCGACAAATCCAACCCGCCGATGGCTGAGATGGGCGAAGGAGGCGACGAATATGTCCGTAGGGACTTCAGGGACAGCGCGATTTTCAATACTGTATCGACGAACAGCAGCGGAAAAGCCGAGGTAACTGTTAAAATGCCCGATAACCTAACCTCCTGGAGAGTAACCTACCAGGCGGTTACAAACGATCTCAGGGCAGGGAACGGCCAAACGAATATATCCGCCAAGCTCCCGTTCTTCGTGGATACCGTTTTCAATAAAAACTTCATTACTGAAGATGATCCGTCCATACAGCTTAATGCATACGGATCAGAGCTTCCGGAAAACGGAAAGATCAGTTACGAAGTAACGCTTGTCGATGCGAACGGTGTGAAAAAAACCTACAATGCGGCAGGAACGGCGCATATACCGACAATGCTGTCTATTGGGGAGCTCAAAGCAGGCGAATACGCGTTAACAGCCAAAGCAGCCTGCGGAAAGCTGCAAGATGCGATAGAGCGAACATTCAGGGTCTCCGACAGCCTGCTTGAAACCAGCAAGGTCGAATATAAAGCACTGGCTGACGGCGCTGTGCTTTCAAACGGGACAAAAGGCCTGACGTCCCTGGTATTCTACGGCAAAGATTCCTCCCTGCTCTATGACGGGCTGCAGTCACTGTACTGGAACTGGGGACAGAGGCTCGATCAGAAGCTGGCGGGACAGGTCGCGGCAAAACTGCTTAAAAATTACTTCGGCGAGGAATCCTATACAGACGATACCTTTGACATTAGTCAATACCAGACGGAAGACGGTGGTCTGGCGCTATTGACATATGACAGCAGTAACCCCGCGCTGTCGGCAAAGCTGTGTTCACTGGCAGCCGACGGTATCGACAGCGACGCGCTCGCTTCCTATTTTTACGGACTCCTTGCAAACAAGGACACTACGCCTGTGGATGCAGCCTACGCATATTGGGGGCTTGCCGCGCTTAAAGAACCCGTGCTGCTCGATATAAGGGCGTTACTTGCCTCTGACGGCATTACGCCTGAAATAAAGCTCATCCTTGGAAACGCTCTGGCGGAAATAGGTGATTTCCAAGGTGCCCGCGATATTTACAGCGAGGCCATGAAACGTTCAACAGTCACAGATACTATGGCCTGGCTGGAAGCTGAGACAAGGGACAAAAGTATCGAACAGACTTCGCTGTGTTCGCTCATAGCACTCAGGATCAATGCGCCGGAAAAGCTGAAGCTGTTCACATACATTTCATCGAATTCCACTTCGGAACTGCTGGTGAACCTTGAGAGTATGATATTAGTCACAAACTATATTAAGGAGGCCAGCCTGAACAACAGCTTCAGCTATGAACTGGACGGCGCGAAAAAACAGGTTGAGCTCAAAAACGGAGGTTATTTCCGTCTCATTCTCACTCCCGAAAAGCTCAGCAATATCAAGTTCAGCAATGTAAAGGGCAGGATACAGGTCGCTTCTTCATACGTCGCTCCGGTAAGCGAAGCGCGGCTCACCAAAGGTAGCCCGGTTTCGCTGGAACGCATATATACTGCCGCAGGCCGAGCTGCTTCAGGCGATTCCTTCAGGAGATCCGACAGGATCAAGGTGACTATCACGCCAAAGTTTGATCCCTCAGCACCGGACGGTTATTACGAGATCACGGATATCCTGCCCGCGGGCTTCAGATATGTTCAGTCGGACTTTGTGGAGGATGCGGACCGGCATACCTGGTATCCCGACGAGGTTACGGGACAGAAGATAGTCTTCGGTTATTACTACAGCAAAAACGGTTACAAGCCGGGCGGCATAACATATTATGCGGCAGCCGTGTCACCCGGCGTTTACACTGCGGACAATGCGGCAATCCGCCACACCGATGGCAAAATTACAGGTTTTACCGAAAGAAAGCAGATAAGGATAACGAAATGACAATGTGCAAAACCAGACAGCCTGCGAGACGGCTAATAACGGAAAAGCGAGGCATCCGCAGTTCCATAGCCATGGCTGCCGCTTCGCTTTGCCTGTTTACGGCGTTAACAGGCTGTACATCATCAGCCAGGTTTACAGAAGTTAGTCAGGGGGCGGTACCCCGGCTCAAGGCGGATCAGACTCAGGGGACGGTTCAGCGAGCCGCAATGCAAGGAAGTGCGACTGCGGACCTTCCTCAGTCTTATGGTACTGACTCTACCATGGCAAACGCTGAAACTATAACCTCAAGCCCTACTCTCAGCTGCAATTACTACATTGAGAAGGAATTCATGGCTTCAATAGAAGCCGCCGGGTATCATGGTGATACCGGTGCGGTAAACGACGCCCGCCAATATAGTATGGGGAAAAGCACGGCTGTTATAGATATCATTGGAAAAGGCGCAGCTGAGGCGGACAGCGCCGGAAACAATCCCACAGGCAGCAGCGGCCGGATAGCCGGAGGCATCACTCCTCACCACTTACTGGCGGCTAAAATGATCGCGGGATTTTTCAGGGAATTATCTGACGATCCGCCAAAAACGATAGTTGTCATCGGTCCGAATCATAAACGCAGAGGTTTCGGCGGGCTGCAGACCTCTTCCTCTGACTGGGCGACTCCGTTCGGTAGGCTTGAAGCCGATGGCGAAATCGTGAAAATGCTTGTTGAGAAGCTCAGCGCTTCGGAAAACGACAGCATCATGCAGGACGAGCATTCGATATCGGCACTGGTCCCATACATCAGGTATTACATGCCTGACGTCAGGATAGTTCCGATACTGCTGCACGGGAATTACACCTCTGCAGACTCCCTGCAGCTTGGCAAGCTTCTTGGCAAAATGTCGGCGGATGATCCTGGAAGTATTGCGATCATTGCATCCGTCGATTTTTCCCACTACCTGGATGCCGGTACGGCATACAAAATGGATACCATAACGCTGGAAGCGATCAAAAATAGCGATATTCAAACAATCAGCAGGATGAGCAATGACAATATGGACTCCCCTCCCTCCATCATCACGCTGCTTGGCGCAATGGGCGAGGCAGGCGCCGCAGGACCCGAAGCAGCCGGGCACAGCAATTCCTCGGATATAGCAGGCAGCGGTTACGATAATACGACAAGCTACTTTACTATGTTCTTCAGGTACAGTGATAGATAATTATGCAATTTTATAAAAATATTGTTGAACAAATCTATTTTTTTGTTTACTTATTTGTTTTCTATAAATACATATTATGCTACATCATTTAGATCATGGTTTAGCTTGAACTGTCGTTTCATATTGTGAAATTGGGTTCTGCAATGGTGGTTGTTTGGTATCACCAGAATTAGGGGAAGGATTTTTTGTAAAATAATCTTTTTCAGCTTCATTTATAAATTTGCGTTCTCCCTGAGCAGTTTTTGTATCTGTAATTTTCCACTTGAACGTACTATCATTATTTGCAGCAAATTCATATAGAGTATATAGTCCCTTTAAATCTTGGGCCGCAGCTATCCCTTGAGTATTATCTTCATTTACGTATACAGATAGAACTGTATCCCCATAATTAAGATGTATCTGTTCTCTAATATCCCCTATATTTAGATCTTTATATTCAGGTTTCATATAACCAACAAGGGTATTAATTTTCCTATAATTGTTCAAGTCAATATTGAAAACCTCCGCCATCGTTTTATCCCATTTTAAATTAAAGTCATATACCTCTTTCATATTGTCCTTCTCATTGTTGTTTTTTGTAGAAGAATCATTGTATGCATTTGCGTCGGTACTCGACAACTTCCCTGAATAAGTACTTGCAAATATCCCTACCGCTATCATACACAAAATAGCGCTTACTACAAAAATCACAATGTTTCTTTTCCGTTTGTTGAATTTTATAATCATGATTGCCTCCTTTGTACTTAGTATACTTTCCATTTTATTAGTAACATTTATTCCACTTTATACCATACCACAGAATAGTCCCATCGCTATATGCTCTCATGTCACATTTATGGCAATAATATGAGTGAATTTGGAAATTTATATCCAAACCCACTCATATTGAAAGTCAAATCCTGCTCTTTTTTCCAAAATGAAATAGGGTGAAAATGATGTATTGGCCTTGACTGAAGTTGCTGTGGCTGTTTGTCCAACTGCAAACACATTAATACTGCTTACATATATAGAAATAATTATTGGGAAAATCGTCTTACTAAAGAATCGTTTATTCAAGAGAGCTCCCCCTTAAATTGGCTTCACTAATAATAACCTGCCAAAAGAGAAAAAGGGGACAAGTTTTGAAAAAATATTTTCTATTTTTTAATGCTCCTAGCTATTTCTGCCATTTCATTTTCCTCAACCGTTCCACTCAGTGAATATGTATAGTCTTCATCATGCCATACCAAAATATTGACGTTTTCATTTGAACTAAAAAGAGCTTCATGCCCGTTTATCTTGAGTTTCTTAACTGAAGCATCCTCCGTATCGATTCCGATTGAACCAGTTATTTCTCTCATTGAAAAAATAAAATAACTTTCCTCTCCTTTGAAGACCAAACTGATCATATCACCTTTGACATCCTTTTTATCAAGCTTAAAGCCTTCAGGTATATAGCCAAGGGTGATCTCATCGGATGCATATGAATCGCCTTTTGTACCTTCTTCGCTGAAATTGATTTCCGAATGTGTCTGGCTCATATCAATAACAAAGTTTAGGACCTTGACCCGCCAGGCTTCCACGCTGAACACAAAAACACCTGACACAACAACTATTGCAAGAAAAAACACGGCGGCACGCTTTGAGTATTTCAACACTTTTCTGTATACCAGTTTTCTCTGCTCTTTTCTGAATAACTTCCGCATTGCATTTTCATGCTCTTTTGAAAATTCAACATCATCCGGGTCGGGCAGTTCCATTCCCAATTCTTCAGCAGCTATAGGAGCGGCTTTATCTATCAAATCATCTAATATTTTATCCCAAAGGTCATTGTCAATCATTTCATACCCTCCTTATCAAGCGCTTGGGCCAACATTTTTCGTGCTCTTGTCAATCTTTTTTTAACTGTCTCTTCAGGTATTTCCAAATATTTTGCGATTTCTTCACGACTATATTTATGAGCCCGTTTTAATAAAAGTGCGTCTCTGTATTTAGGAGGCAGAGCCTTAATCGACTTGGTAATCCACTCAACACTTTCTTTATTAACCAATATATCAAGTGGGTCGTTTCCTGTGTCAGCCGTATCGGTATCCATATCATCAACTTCATCATTCTGTATGTTCAAGTATAATTTTTTTTTGCAAATACTTTTTGCAACATTTACACATATAATAACCAAGAAATTTTTCGACTGGGGACAATTATTTTCATCAATCTTATGCAAATTGCTGATTATTTTAACAAATGACTGCTGGACGGCATCTTCGGCAAGCTGTTTGTCCTGTAGGATTTTATTGGCTTCGCTGAACATCAAACTGCTATATTTCTTATATAATCGCTCCACCTTTAGTTGGTCTTTATCATCTTTTGCCCGCATCGAAAACATAACCTCACTCCGATTTTGCTGCCATATTATACCTATATGGAATTATAACTCATATGCTTCCATTTTTTCAAGAAATCTTTGTTTTCTTAACTTTTATGTAAGATTTAATAACATTAAATATATCAATTCATCGGATATAACAGGCAGCGGTTACGATAATACGACAAGCTACTTTACTATATTCTCCAGGTATACTGATAAAGATTGTTGCAGCAAAATCAATAAATAATAATGCAACTTTAAAAAAATATTATTGAACAAATTTGATAAATACGGGTATAATAGACATGGACAACCATACTGAAACAAGAAAGCGGGAAAACTAATGAGATGGCTTGAAGTAAACAGCTCCAAACCACTGAACGGTAAAATCAAGGCCCCCGGTTCGAAAAACAGCTCTCTGGCTCTGCTGGCAGCCTGTTGTCTGGCAGAAGAGCCCGTACACCTGATAAATATCCCTGAAATATCCGATATAAAGGTAGTTCTTAAAATACTGCGAAGTATAGGGGCAACAATAGAAAAAGAAAATCAGACTTACATAATCGATTCACGAAATATAAATACTGCGGAAATAGATCGGGAGCTATCCTCTTCATTTCGTGCTGCCTATTATTTCGTTGGGGCGCTTATTGCCAGATACCATAAAGTTTCGATTAGCTATCCCGGAGGTGACAATTTCGTCTCAAGGCCAATCGATCAGCATTTGAAAGGTCTTAAAGCCCTTGGTGCAAAAGTATCACTTTTCAATGATTATTACACTGTGGAAGCGGAGACGCTGAATGGCGCTGAAATATTTTTTGACGTTATGTCCTGCGGCGCAACGATAAATGTTATGCTGGCCGCCGTACTGGCAAAAGGTAAAACTACGCTGTACAATGCCGCAAGAGACCCGGAAGTCGTTGACACAGCTGTAATGCTCAACAAAATGGGCGCTCGCATTTTCGGGGCCGGCACTGATACGATCCGGATCCAGGGCGTTCCACAGCTCGGGGGCTGCTCGCACACTGCAGCGCCCGACAGGTTGATCACAGGTGCTTACCTGATAGGAGCCGGGATTACAGGAGGAACATTGACGGTCGAAGACGCGATCCCCGAGCATCTTGAGCCCTGTATGGCAAAGCTTACGGAGCTAGGCCTCTATTTTGATCAAACCGAAAGCAGCATTACCGTACATGGGGGTGGACGGGTCAGGGCGACACGTATCAGGACCGGCAAATATCCAATGTTTGAAAGCGATTTTCAGCAGCCGGTGACGGTATTGCTTTTGAAAGCCAATGGCAGAAGCACAATATCTGACCGCATTTACCCGAAGCGTTTCAATCACTGCGAGCAGCTCAACAGGATGGGCGCCGATATTGCCGTAAGAAACGGCATAGCCCGGATAAACAGCCACAGGCAGCTTACAGGCACGTGGGTTCATGCCTGCGATATCAGGGCCGGCACCGCGCTCGTACTGGCCGGGTTGCTTGCGGAAGGCACCACGAGGATCACGGGCGTGGAACATATCGAACGCGGCTACGAGGATATTGTAAGGGATTTCAGACTCCTGGGAGCCGATATATCGATGGTAACAGGCGAAGGCATCGGTGAAATGGATATAGGGCAAGTACATATTTGATATTCATATTCATATTCAATTTTCAATATTCAATACTCAGGGTTGCACGCGCACTGCACGTACAACAAAAGGCTGATCGATATATCAAATACCGCATCAGCCTTTAGAATTTCCTTTACTGTTTACTTCCGATTACAGCTTCCTTATGACTCTTCGCCGAATGTCACGCTCAATTTTATCGTGGCACCATCCCTCACTATGGTGAAAGTAGCCGTATCTCCCGGTTTATAAGCTTCCTTTGCCTTGTCGAGGTCGCTCATCGTTTTTATCGTCTTCCCATCTATAGCCGTAATGACGTCTCCTGCCTGCAAGCCGGCTTTTGCAGCGCCGCTGCCGGCCGTGACATCGCTTATGTAGATGCCTACAGGCAATTTGTAAAAGCTCGAGTAAGCGCTTGTCACTTCACTTCCTGAAATCCCGATAAACGGTCTGCCTTTGACTTTCCCATAAGTCCTGAGCTGGTCCACTATCGGTTTGGCATCGTTTATCGGTATCGCGAAGCCCAAGCCTTCGACACCTGAAGCAGCAATTTTTACTGAATTGATGCCGATAACCTGGCCCTGCGAATTGAGGAGGGCTCCTCCGCTGTTGCCTTCGTTTATTGCGGCATCGGTCTGTATCAGGCTCATCGTCCTGTCATCCATTTCGATCGATCTGTTCAGGGCGCTTATTACGCCCACAGTAACGGAGCCTGCAAATTCCATACCGAGCGGGTTCCCGATCGCGACCGCAAGTTCACCGACTTCAAGTTTTGATGAATCGCCGAATTCCGCAACGGGAAGATAATTGAGGTCTACTTTTATCACGGCGAGGTCTGTCTGACTGTCGCCGCCCTTAAAGGTCGCCTTCGCCTCCCTACCGTCAGGAAGGAAAACCTCGAGCAGCGTTTTAGTGCTTACTCCGCTCTTAGGATCGGCATATGAGACCACATGGTAATTTGTCATGATATATCCGTCTTTACTGATAATTATTCCTGAACCTTCACCTACCATTCCGTTATTGCCGCCTAAGTAATTGGACCTTGTCCCCGATAAAGTCATTCGTATTCCTACGATGGACGGGCCTGCCTTCTTCGCGATCGCAGTGACATCGGAGCCTTTGGCAAGCGCCGCTGCCTGTATGCCGGACGTTCCTGAACCTGTTATGATATCTCTCGAAGCTGTACCCGTAGCCGGCGCCTGCTGATCCAAAGCCTGTTGTGCCGAAGCCTGTACGCCCGAAGTATTCTCTTCGGCGACGGTGTTCGAGGCTAAAGTCATATTCTTCAGGTCACCCGTGAGTTTTGCATATATGAAGCTTCCGGCAGCAACGCTGCTGATCATCGATGTTACAAGGATAAGCGCTATGTAAACAAATATCCTGCGCTTCCTTCCGGACGGCTTGCAGCTGTTTTCCGGCAAATTGCCGTTATTTGTGCTGTAATTGCTATTTATATCTCCGTACATAACTATGACCTCCCCTGGATTATCAGTGTCTATATAAATGATATTACCCCTATTTTGTTACAAAATCTCATAGACTTTTTTAATAAATTGTTAAAATATACGGAAGCAAGGAAAATTATATAATGCGTCTGCATGGTCACTTTCTATTGCGGAGTTTTGTTCAAAGAGCATATAGATACAGCGACAAGAAAGTAACCATACAGACAGATATTCACCGGTCAACAATAAATGATTTGATCAACGCGAAGTATTCCCTCAAGTACGAAGGTATTACGATCTGCACCGTTTTGCCGGAGATGGCGTGAGCATCGAGGCCATTCCTTTCGGCCAGCATCTTTGCCCTCAGAATATGAAAGCTGTTGGTAATAAAAGTCACTTTCCGGAGCTGCTTCCCCGTCTTCGATTCGATCAGCTCCCTGCTTAGCCTGAAGTTTTCCATCGTACTTGTAGATCCGGTCTCGGTCAGTATCCTGCCCTCATCGACGCCCACGGAGACAAGGTACTTTTTCATCGCCTCTGCCTCGGTTATTGTTTCGCCGCGGCCCTGTCCACCGGATACGACGACTATGGTATCGGGATACTTTTTAAGGTACTTCGCCCCGGCTTCAAGCCTCTCCCTAAGCGATATATTAGGCACATCGCCCTTTAGCCCGGCGCCAAGTATGATCAGGTAATCCGTTTTTGTCTCGGGATCGGATACGCCGCTGTAAATGATCAAGCCTTCTACTGCCAGAAACTGCAGCAGCAGGATCACAAGGACAGGCAATATGATCTTTTTATAATTTGCCTTTTTTCTGACTCTCGATATGACCTTAGTTTCGCTGATGCCTCTCAAAGCTCTCCCCCGGTATATCTGCCCATAATAAACAGGCTTGTTTTAGCCGTAAATCAGTTTTATTATACCATATTTATCACGTGTATTCCATTCATTTGACATTCCTGACAGAATTACGCTCGATCAACAAGGCGGACAGCAGCAGTTTTTCAGCTATGCCTTCATTGCCGTCGAACATCGACAGCAATTTTAGGACGGCCTTGCGTCCCATCCATTCCTTTTTCACCTGCATGGTAGTCAGTTCGGGTGTTACGCTCCGGGCTGATACGATGTCGTCAAAGCCTATCACGGAGATCTGCTCCGGTATCGATATATCAAGGCTTTTCAGAACCTTGTAAAGGAAGATAGCGCTTGCATCATTGCAGCAAAAAAGCGCTGAAGGAAGTTTTCCTTTGGATTTCAGCTTTTTTAAAAGCTGAAGTGTCTCCTGGTATGCTTCAGGTTCCATATAATCGAGAAAAATGCTGAAGGTCTTGTCCGGCTTTATACCGTATGTTTCCATGGCCTTGCAATAACCCATATATCTGTCGTAAAAGCTGACGGAGTAACCGGTATTACCGAAAAAGCCGATATCGGTATGTCCCTTTTTGAGCAGGTACTCCGTCGCCATGTATCCCCCGCCGTTATTATCCGTAAGTACGCAGTCTATTTCGAGATCATCGAAATAATTGTCCACCATAATGACGGGCAAATTGTAGGAATCAAGCACTCTAACAGTTTTTTCCGAAACTCGCCCGAGAGTGATTATCCCTGAAATTATTGCATCCCTGACGCATATGGGCGTCTGGAAGCCCTCGGCATTTTCGTCGTAATAATGCAGAATCGTACTCATATTATGCTTCTTAGCCTCATCTTCTATGGCCATCTGTATGAGGTTGAAAAAGTCGATCGAATTCCGGGCGCTCTTCGGTATCACCAGGCAAAGCGCTCTTGCGACCTCTCCCTGTTTGCCGCCCCCTTATACTGATATCCAAGCTCTGCCGCCGTATCGAGTATCAGCCTGCGCGTATTTTCACTGACACCCTGAACACCCCGCAAAGCCAGGGAAACAGTATTTTTCGATACTCCGAGCTTCTTTGCGATTGAGTTCATGCTAACTTTACCGGCCATAGACCCCCCTGGTTTTATATGCTGTCGCGTCCATTTTATCACTTTACTTTTTTACTTGTCATCTGCTAAAATAATATTGCATACCATGATTTGTAATATTACGTTTTTTTTGGGGGGCAATACAATGGGTATAATAGGCAAGTCCCTGAAGAATATACCCTGGCAGGATAAGCCGGAAGGATATGACGGCGTAATATGGAGGTATGACCGCAACCCCATCATAGAACGCAATCCCACCCGGCACTGTTCACGCGTATTCAACAGCGCGGTCATCCCATACGGCGATTGTTTCGTCGGTATTTTCCGTGCGGATCAGACAGACGGGAAAGCCAGGCTCCATATGGGGCGAAGCAGTGATGCTGTTCACTGGCGAATAGAAGATGCTGCAATAAAGTGGAAAGATGAAGAAGGCAAGCCCTACGACCCCAATTATGCTTACGATCCCAGGCTGGTCGAGATTGACGGTATTTACTACATAATCTGGTGTACAGACTTTGGCGGCGCAGCCCTGGGGCTTGGCACGACTACCGATTTCGAAACGTTCACAAGACTTGAAAACCCATTTATACCGTTCAACAGGAACGGCGTACTTTTTCCCCGCAAGATCAACGGGAAGTATATGCTGCTGTCCAGGCCCAGTGACAGCGGCCATACGCCCTTCGGGGACATATTCGTCAGCGAGAGCCCCGACCTGAGGTACTGGGGAAGGCACAGACGCGTAATGGCAAAAGGCGGATCGGGCTGGTGGCAGAGCACCAAGATAGGCGCAGGCCCAATACCGATAGAGATGGACGAGGGCTGGCTTTTGTTCTATCATGGGGTCTGTACGACCTGCAGCGGCTATGTATACAGCATGGGAGCCGCAATATTGGATAGGGACAACCCGTCGAAGGTCCTTTACAGGACCCTTGAACACCTGATGACGCCGGAGCAGCCTTATGAAACTGCGGGGTTTGTACCCAACGTAGTCTTTCCCTGCGCTACGCTCCAGGATACTGAAACAGGCAGGATAGCCATTTTCTACGGAGCAGCCGATACGTACGTTTCTCTGGCATTCGCCAAAGCCGACGAACTGGTGGAATACATCAGGAAAAATTCCGAACTGGTTCCCGGCGATGATATTGAGTACAAATGATCAGAGGTGGTTTCCTTGATTAGCAAAGGCCCGTTTAAAGCGCAGAAGCGGGACTACCCGGTTGTCATGCCAGAAACTGATGACCCCGATGTCAAACATATACGATATAGTGAAAACGCAGGGGCGGTAAAATCGTCCCTGCGTTTCAGTCCCACTCCCTCACTTCTTGGTTAAGAATTTGGCCATCACGTAGCCCGTCTTGCCTTTCGAAGTGGTTATCTTGTACCAGTCTCCGCTTTTGGATACGAGCGTTACTGTTTCATTCTTTACTAATTTCGCAACTATCGATGATGTCGTGTTTGCCTGGGAACGCAAATTCAGCACGGCCGTGTTGACGACCGCCTTACCGAGCGAGGTCGGCGTCGTCGTAGGCGGTTTTGTCCCAGTCGATCCCGTATTGCCCGAGGTACCGGTTCCTGTACCCGACTTTGGCGGCGTCGTAGTAGTGCCCGTCATCACTTTGTTAAGGTCGTTCTGAAGGGCGATGATCGTCTGTTCCTGGGCCGTTAATCTGGTTGAAAGCTGATCGTTCTGGTTTTTGAGCGAATTGTTCTGATCGGTCAGAAGTTGTATTTTTGCTGTCAATTGTGCTATCGCAGCATCCACGTAACTCTTGCTGACTATCGGATCCTGGTCGGATCCGGGCTCTGCATTGGAATTCACAGCAAAGATAATATTCATGCCCATGGATATGGTCAGTATTATCAAACCGGCCGCTACAACAGCCTTATAATGAAATTTCATCAAACAGCCTCCTTTTCTTTTGTTACTGCAGGTCCTTTATACTTAAGGTTCCTATATAATTATACCTCATTTGGAAATATATTTTGTTACAGAATGCTTAAAATACAATTACATAAAACAAAAAGGCAATTATTGAGGGCTTTACGGCAAAAAAAGGTTAGTAAATATCTATAATTGCTCTATAATGAATTAATGAATAAATGGAGTGAGGCCTTATAATGCAGCTGAATGTCGACTCTGGAATCAGGCGTAAATATTTCTCCGATACTGAGTTTTATAGCAAATTCATAAAAATCGCAATACCTGTTACTTTACAGAACTTCCTGTCGTCTTCGCTCAATTTGACCAATAATATTCTGGTAGGCCAGCTTGGAGATGCAAGCGTAGCCGCTGTAGGACTCGCAAACCAGGTGTTTTTTATACTAATGGTCGTACTGGCAGGAATAGGTGGAGGAGTCTCGTTATATATTTCACAGTTCTGGGGCAGCGAGAAATACGACCGCATCAGGAAAGTAGTGTCGTTAAGCCTTATCATCACACTTGCCGCGTCGCTTATCTTCTTCATACCTTCGTTTCTGATCCCCAGACAGCTGCTTTTGCTGTTTTCAAACGATACCGGCGTAATAGCCCAGGGCATAGCGTACTTACGGCCGGTCAGTTTCAGTTACTTCCTGATGGCGACATCCATGTGCTTTTCGTCGGCGTTGAGGAGCACGGGAAATGTCAAGCTGCCCTTGTTCGCCAACATGGTCAGTACATTCGTCAATACCGCTCTGAATTTCGTTCTGATTTTTGGCATGTACGGCCTGCCTGCAATGGGAGTTGCGGGTTCCGGCACAGCTACACTCATTGCGCGTATTGCGGAAAACGCCATCCTGTTTGCGTCCATTTATACCGGCAACAGTATAGTTGCAGTAAAGCTTAAAGATATGTTCCATATCCCGGCCGATCTTGTAAAAAGATTCTTCAGCACCTCGGGCGAATTGATCACGAAGGATGTGGTCTGGGCGCTCGGGACATCCATATATATGGTGGTTTATGCACGCATGAGCACTGAGGCCGTAGCATCTGTCAACATTATGTCGACGATACGAAATCTGGCATTTGTATTTTTCGGAGGCGTATCCAACGCATGCCTGATAATGGTAGGGAACAAAATCGGAAGCAACGAGAAAGATACGGCTTATAAGTATGCCGGAAGGTTCCTGAAGATCACTCTGGTCATTTCCGCAGTAGTAGGTACCCTGCTTATTCTGGCAAGACATCTTGCGCTTTCACCATATAAAGTTTCCGATACCGTACTCAGCTATGCTTCGGGCTTAATGATAGTGAATGCCATAATGCTTGTACCCACGTCCTTTGCTAGTCTGGGCATAACCGGAGTAATGCGGAGCGGGGGCGATATCCGGTATTCGATAGCAGTGGATTTTACCGCGGTGTGGTTAATCGGCCTCCCGCTGGCCTGGATCGGCGGTATGGTACTGCACCTAAGCATAGTATGGGTATTGCTTCTGGTAAACCTTCAGGAGGTGTTCAAATCCATAATCGTAATAAGGCGATACAGATCCGGCAAATGGATCAACAATATGGTCGGCGATATATAGATAAGGTGGTAATTTAATTAATGATGCGGTTTAAAGCCTATTCCTGTTAATCCATTAAAAGTCTGTATGGGCTTGAATCTGTTATGTTACACGACCATTTATCATAAAATTTTTTAAGGATATTATTGACCTGCTCAATAGAAAGACTTTCATTTGCGTTATTTTTATCCTTAATGTCTGACATGTCGTTGACCAAACTATTTAAGTCATCGCGCAAGGTCTTTACGAAAGTCCGTTCGTTATTAGAAATAGGTGTGTCATGTAAAACAGTATATATTTGTTTTCCATTTACATTATGTTCATTTCCATACATCAGTGTACCAGCGACAAAGCTAAAGGATAGTATACCGGGATAATATAGAGGATTTTTATAATAAGATGCATTTTCATTTATTATTGCATCAAGCTTAATGAGCTCTGCACCAGCATATTCAAGCTGTTTATTCGCATCTTGTATATTCTCTGCATTGTCAGCTAAAAAATTATCGAGGTATAATACAGACTGGTGCAGAGAATTATATAAATGGTTAATAAGCATTTGTCTGCTTTGGTTATATCTAGCAAAATTAATGACGTTAAAAGTCAGTGAAATCGCTAAAATTACTGCCATAAGAAAGATGATAGATAATTTTTTATTCATAACCGACCTCCTTATTTTTGTATAAAGGCTTTGTATTTAACACAAAATTCTTAATATCATCTTTTGCTTCGAAAGACGTAAGAATATTACCATCAATGCTTGATTTATTATAGAATTTAGCACTTAGAAATAAGACATTAGGCGTTACTGCTTCGCTCACATGATAAGTAAAAGCTGTTATGAAATTCTCACGTCCTGTATTACTAATTACAATGAATTTCTTTGGAACATTCTCATAATCATTTTGTCGATTGGGATGTTTCTGAAAATAACATTGGCTTCTCTCATTAAATATAAAAAAGTTAGCACATGGAAAGTCGCTATAGTTTGGTACAATGAAATATGTCAAATCACTATTGGTAATAGCATCGTAAATTTCGTATTCCTTATCATTTAAATAAGGACATTGTGAATTGTTCCTAAAGCACTCATAACTGCACTTTCCACATGGTTCGATAGTAAACTCAGAAAATTCAAAAGATTTTATTGTATCATTATAAAAGCTGCCTATATATTTTCCAATCTCTTCACAATTTCCATTTTCTCTTGAACTAAAAGAAACAATACAAACCCCCATACAATCATCCCTTCGCCAAATTCTTATTTATCAAATTATACGCGGAGGCACCCATTTTTTGCAATGCAACTCTCCATTATGCTTTTAATCACACCTTCAATTGGAATTTAATTGATTTCCTTGCGGTGTTGCAGATGAATGCCGATATGTCCGATCCCCAAAATTAATATAGAAATCAAAAGCCAGACTACTTTACCATATACGCCAAGCAGTAAAAACGCAATTACAGGTAGTGTCGCACCGGCTACAGGAACACCGCAAAAA
The DNA here is from genome assembly GCA_023411715.1 of Bacillota bacterium. Taxonomy (GTDB): domain Bacteria; phylum Bacillota; class Clostridia; order Acetivibrionales; family DTU013; genus JAEYOM01. The sequence goes on from JAEYOM010000081.1 coordinate 31,889, forward strand.
CTGCTGTAAAAGTTGGCCAATGTCTTTTGGCTCCTGAAATATCTAATCCACCAGCATTCATACATGAGCATTAATATCACTGCGGCAATAAGCCATAGTGTCCATATCGACCACGGGCGAAGATTAAAGTCTGAAAAAATGAGTGCTGTGCAGGTAACAAGAACTTGACCGACACGCTCAAAGATCAGCAATATCTTATTTTCGCTTTGATAATCATAGCCCTTCGGATGATGTTTTATCCATATGAGATTGGGAATTGTCAACATCAGTAAGAAAATCAGCCCTATATATGAAAAACCCAGATGCCCCATTGTTTTATCCCCCTAAAATCCTGGTTATCCTTGAAATCCGAAGTTCAATTAATATTGTACTATAAAAGAAGAGAAGTGTGTACGGTCAATGGTCAGTATGAATATTAGGTAGAAGATAAGTAGATACAGTTTTTAAAGCAGCTTCCTTATATTGTATACCGACCTTAAGATCAACCAATTCTGCGGGAAGTAGTTTCCTATGGTCCAGTAGCTTAAACCGCCGACCCTAAATTCATTTGTCAGGAACAATTTGGCAAGAATGCTTCTGGCATCCTCAAACCATACTACATGCTGCGTGCCGGTGTTATCATAGTAATTAAAAAAAGGAGCTTGCGAAGTCTGGTCGAATTGTATGGCCGCGCCCACTGTCCATGCAAGGTCTACTGCCCCGGTATTCGATATTGTACTAGCGGTTGTTCCGGGCCTGTATGGCAGGATCCAGTTATATGGAAAATGTCGTAGATTATTGAGATATTTCTAACATTTACAAAAATTTTTTTGAAAATAGTCTTCGTAAAATTCTCGTATTCCAATAATATAAGTTATGATGATTATTTTAGACCACTACGAGAGTCCGTCCACGTAAATAAATGCAGTAAGTCAATCGTAGGAAAGATTCCTGAACAGAACCAGGAAACCACAATATCCTAGTTCTAGATAAAAAATAATTCATGACAACTCAGAGCAGTTTCAGCAGCAGCTTCCACTGCTCGAATTTCTTTTCGAAGCCGATAGTGTATGCCGGGCTTGTTGACGGCAGGTTGTAGAAGGTTTTACCGGCGGCATCGACGCCCCGCTTTTCAACATAACGTTTGTAAAGCCTTTCAGCCGGTCCGCCGTTGAAGCAAACGCGTACGATATTGGGGTAACGTTTGTAAAGGCCGGCGAAATCGTTGGGCACGGGATCCCTTATATCGCTGTCGCTGCTGCCCTCCCTCTCGCAGGCCTCAAGCACATCCCAAAGAGCTATATGATGAGCCAGCAGGAATTCTTTGCGACGATCGTAATCTTCGTCAATTGTTTCGCTGAAAAGAGAATATATTATCCTCCAGAAATTATTCTGCATGTTTCCGTAATACTGCTGCCTTTTCAGAGAAATGACGCCGGGCATTGTCCCGAGTATCAGGACCTTGCAGTTTTCATCCACGATAGGTTCAAATGAGTATATCGGCATTTGCTGCACTCCTTTCCGGCCTCACTTTTGGGTCCGGCTTCAATTCCGGTTACCGCTTCGACCCCCGTTTCGACTTCGTTTCCTGTTCAGACCCTACTTCAGGTTTAAACGCTGCTTCCGAATCAGGCCTTAACCCCGTCTCTGATTCCGGTTTCAGCCCCACTTCCGAATCCGGACTTAGCCCCGCTTCTGATTCCGGCTTTAACCCCTCTTCTGACACAGACCTCAGCTCCGCCTCTGCCGCCCCGGCTTCAAGCGTTTTATTGATCGCCTGCCATATCTCGTCCCTTCCCATTTTTGTCTCGGACGAATATGCCAGCAGGCGCTCGTCCTTCAGCCCCAAAACCTTCTTAATATCCTGCAGCCGTCCTTGTATCTGCCCCCGGGATATCTTGTCCGCTTTCGTGGCAATGATGATGCGCGGTATCTCCTGCTCCTTGATCCAGTGGTACATCATCCTGTCGTCTTCCGTCGGCGAATGCCGTATATCGACCAGCAGCAGGACCATTTTCAGCTGCCTTCTCGTATTGAGATAGGTTTCTATCATTGAGCCCCAGGCCGCCTTTTCCTCCTTCGATACTCTTGCAAAGCCGTAACCGGGCAGATCTACGAAATATAGACAGTTATCAACGTTGTAGAAATTGATGCCCCTGGTTTTGCCGGGCTCGGAGGAAACCCTGGCAAGGCTTTTCCTATTCAGCAGTGTGTTTACAATAGTTGATTTCCCTACGTTTGAGCGGCCTGCCAGCGCTATCTCCGGCAGCTGTCCGGCCGGGTACTGTGCGGGCTTTACCGCAGTCAATTCATATCTTGCTTTGTTCAGATCCACTATGTATTCTCCTTTTCATTCACGGACAAGTATATTAATATTATACTAAAGATTAAGCAAAAAAATCAGGAGTGTAGTGATGGCAGACAGAAAAACTGTCGCAGTTTCAATTCAAAACCTTATCGATTATGCCTTGCAGGCTGGAGATCTCTCGGTAGGAGCCCGGTTTTCATCGAGGGCGGTGGAAGGCACGAGAGGCCACGCCGCAGTCCGGAAGGCCCTTAAGGAATCACTTTCAGGCAACGACGTATATGAGGCCGAAGTGCCGATATCCTTCAAGCTTGAAGGAACAACCGTGGACCTCGAGGTGAGCGGTCGTATCGACGGGGTGTTGAAGGATCCCTCAGGTATAACGATCCATGAGATCAAAACTACTATCCTGCCCCTGGATGACATAGAGCACGACTACAACTCGCAGCACTGGGCGCAGGCCAAAAGCTATGCATATATGTTTGCTTCCCAGTACGGGCTTGATTATATAACTGTCAGGCTTACGTATTACCAGCTAGACGACAAAGAGGAAAAATCCTTTATCGACTTTTACAGCTTCGATGCGCTCGAAGAATTCTTCATGCCTATGGTCAGGGAGTATCTGGACTGGCAGGAGCTGGTGTACGGATGGTCCGATAAACGCGATAGGTCTATCGGTTCCCTCTCCTTCCCTTATCCTGAATTCAGATTGGGACAGCGTGAATTTACCGAGTCCGTCCATAATGCGATAGAAAACCACGAATTGCTGTTCGCGCAGGCTCCCACGGGTACAGGGAAAACGATCGCTACCCTTTTCCCCGCCGTAAAGGCGCTTGGAGAGGGTCTGGTCTCAAGGGTATTCTATCTTACGGCAAAAACGACGACACGAGCGCTTGCAGAAAAAGCTCTCGACGATATGCGAAAAAATGGATTGTCTATAAGATCCATAACGTTAACAGCAAAAGAAAAGATCTGTTTTTCCGCCGGACAAGCCTGCAGTTCGGACACCTGCGAGTATGCCGCGAATTATTACGGCAAGCTGAAAAAGGCGATGACCGAGACATTGTCGGAAGAAACACTTGACAGGTATGCGATCGTAAGGGCGGCTGAAAAGCACGCGATCTGCCCGTTCGAATTCTCGCTCGACCTGGCTTTATGGTGCGATGTCATCGTTTGCGACTACAATTATCTATTCGATCCGAGAGTCTACCTCAAGAGGTTTTTCACACAGCGCGGAGACTACGGCTTCCTCATCGACGAAGCGCACAACCTTGTCGACCGGGCGCGCGACATGTATTCGGCGGAGCTTTCCAAGAGGGCTTTCTTCGAGCTCAGGCAGAACTCGAAGCTCGAAATACCCCAGATCACTGATATATGCAACCGCATCTACAAGTACTTTTTGGACACCGCGAAAACCATGGTGGAAGAGGATGTCGAAGAAAATAAAACTTTCTACAAAGTGCGCAGGATATGCCCGGAAGATCTTTACAAGCTTCTGGAGCGATTCACCGGCATCCTTGAAGACTGGCTGACGCGAAATCCCCCGGTCTCCTTCATGGACCAGCTGCTTGACACTTACTACGGCAGCCTGCTCTTCATGAAAATAACAGAGCTCTATGATGAACGCTATGTATCTATCTTTGACAAATCTTCGAGGGACTTTAAAATAAAGCTTTACTGCGCCGATCCCTCAAAGCTGCTGCGCGAAGCCATGAACAAAGGACGTTCGGCCGTTTTGTTTTCAGCGACATTATCGCCCATGAATTATTTCACGTGGATGCTTGGCGGGGGAAATGACGCGCGCTTCCTAGAGATCCCCTCGCCCTTTCCGAAAGAAAACCTCTGCGTATATGTCGACGATTATATTTCAACGAAATATAAAACCAGACACAGCTCATATGACAGTATCGCCGAGGTCATACTTGAAACGGCAAACGCAAAAACAGGCAATTATATGGTTTTCTTCCCCTCCTTCGAATACCTCAACGAGGTATATTACAGGTTCATGGAGATCAAATCCGGCATCCGCACGCTTTATCAAACTCCCGGCATGTCGGACGCCGCGCGGCAGGAATTCCTGAATGAATTCGAAAGTTTCGGGGATACAAGTCTTGTAGGTTTCGCGGTGATGGGCGGCGTTTTCGGCGAAGGTATCGACCTGGCCGGGGACAGGCTTTCAGGAGCGATCATCGTAGGCGTTGGGCTGCCGCAGGTCTGCAACGAAAGGAATATACTAAGAAGATACTTCGACGAACAGCTGGGAACAGGCTTCGATTACGCGTATACGTATCCCGGGATCAACCGCGTACTGCAGGCTGCGGGCCGCGTCATCCGGACGGAAAACGACATGGGCGTGGTAATACTGCTCGATGAGCGCTTTTCCTTCCAAAATTACCGCGACCTGCTGCCGTCCGAATGGAGCCCGATAGCGCGTGCATCCGACGGATGCGGCCTGACGGAGGTGCTGCAGGACTTCTGGGGGTGACAGCCAAAAGCCATTTCACAACAGGTGGTCAGCTAATAATGTCCGTCCAGTTGTCATTAAATTTAGCGGCCATACCAACTGTATGTAAATATTGAATAAATCCGTTTATATTACTATCAATCGGATTCTTTTCCCTATAGATTGAAAGTATTTGATTTGCTTTATTTATATTGTTTGCTTTAATATAGGCGAACAAGCATTCCGCTAACAGTTGAGTTTCTACCGTGGCGGCGTTTTCCAAATACGTTCCCCATTCGTTCCATTCAGTTTCAGAAAGGTCAGTAAGATTTTCTATGGGCGGGTAAGGAGTAAACGAGTCATACTTGCATACCAATACAAACCCCAGTTTTTCGGCAATGGCTATAGACCCTTTATTTATATCAACACATAACCAATCTACACTTTCGTACCCTTTTGAAAAGCACATTTTTATTGTTTCATTTACAGTGATTATACCTAAACCCATTTTTCTATATCGCTCGTCAGTGTGCACTCCAATAGCGATTTTTTTATTAAAACTACAATCGCTTAATGACCAGCTTACAATAATATTATCTTTTCGAATGTAACAGCCCGCTCCGTATTTATTAAATGCTTCGTCACTACCCCAGTTCTCAATCCAATCCAGCAGTTTATGGGAATTTTCATACTGACTACACCGTAGATTAGCAGGTATAACAGGCTCTATACAATATCCGTCAGGTAAACTGCAATCAATATTCAATTTATTCTCTATACTTAAGTTATAATGCCTTCTTTGATATTTCCTGACGAATTTGTTTTTGTGTATACCTGGAATAACTGCATGCCACCTATATGTATCTGGTGTAATCGGATCCCAGAAATCAAGCTCATCGGATATAGTTGAATTAAACTCAATATCATCAATACTTCCTGCCAGCAAATTGCATTCGCTTGTTTGTATTAAAGCAGCTGTTGGAATATCAGTGTGATTCACAAATATTTCACCAGGCATAATTCCATAAATTACAGAAAAAACAGATAGCTCATTATTGGATTCTATCAATGAGATTACTTTTCTATAATCTTCTTTCTCAAGTTTATACAAACCCAACACCCTTTCTGCTATAGAGATTAATTCGAAAAATCAAACCAGTCCGCAGAAATAAAATTTACTTGGCAGGCCCTCATTTCAGCGTCAGCTCCACGGGGCAGTGATCCGACCCCATCACCTCTGCGCGTATATCCGCCCCCTGCAGGCAGCACTTCAGCCGCTCGGAAACACAAAAATAATCGATGCGCCAGCCGACATTCTTCTCACGGGCGTTGAACATATATGACCACCAGGTATATGCGTTTTCCCTGTCGGGATAAAAATAACGGAAAGTGTCTATAAATCCTGCATCAAGCAGTTCTGTGAATTTCGCGCGTTCCTCGTCGGAAAAGCCCGCGCTGTGGTGGTTTGAGGAAGGATTCTTTATATCGACCTCCCTGTGCGCGACATTCATATCGCCGCAGACTACCACGGGTTTGGCGCAGTCGAGCTTCTTCAGGTAGCAGCGGAAGGCATCCTCCCATTCCATCCGGTAAGGCAGGCGCACCAGCTCTCTTTTCGAATTCGGGGTATAGACGGTCACGAGGTAGTAATTTTCAAATTCCAGCGTAATGACCCTGCCTTCGTTGTCATGCTCTTCAATACCTATCCCGTATGCGACGGCGAGAGGTTCCTTTTTTGTGAAAACTGCGGTTCCCGAATAGCCTTTCTTCTTTGCATGGTTCCAGAATTGAAAATAACCGTCCAGTTCGAGTTCATATTGCGGGTCGGAGAGCTTTGTCTCCTGAAGGCAAAAAATATCGGCGTCCATGTATTTGAAAAAGTCCATAAAGCCCTTGCCGATGCAGGCTCTTAATCCATTCACGTTCCACGAGACAAACTTAGTCATTTTTAGTACCTCATATCTCTTTTTCTTTTAGGAATAAACGAGTAATTAGTTTCGATTCCTCCGGTAAAATATCGGCGGTTTTTCGATTTTGCCGGGAAATTTATCGGAAGTTATTATTCGCCTGTTCCATAGCATCCTTCCTTGTTGCATTGGCAGATATCTGCCAGTACTTATATTCTACCTTGTTTTTGAGAAGTTGTGTACTATGCTTTTTATAAGTTGAGAACAGGATCGCAGCCAGGATCAGCAAACAGCCTGCGAATGCCCCTATGCCGTCCAGCCTTTCTCCCAGCAGCGCGTATGCAAAGACTGCGGCCGCGACCGGTTCCATAGTATAGATTACAGTCACCTTTTCGGGCCTGATGAACTTGATTGCGCTCGACTGAACCAATATCGTCGTAACGGAAATCAGTATGCTGAGTATCAAAACAGCTGCCGGTACGATCCCCAATCCTTCAAAGTCAGGCAGCTTCCTGTCATAAAACGCGGCCAGCCCGAAAAACGCCAAAGTACCTGTAACATGCTGCATGAATGTGAACTGAGCAGGGTCGGTCCTACCCGCAAACAGCTTCAGAGATGCCAGATACAGTGAGAAGAATATTGCATTGCCCAGCGCAAACAGGTCGCCGATATTGAAGCTCAGGCTGCCGAAGTCGCAGGTAAGCAGCAATACGCCGGATACCGCTGTCAGCGCGCTGATGATCTCCCGCTTGCCGGGCAGCTTCCTTTCGGCTGCAGCCATTATCAGCGGAATGAGGACTACCGACAGCTGTACGATGAAGGCGGTATTCGAGCTGCTGGTGCTGCTCAGCGCAAGCATGCAGAAAATGTTGCTGATGACCGACAGCAAACCTATCCCGAAACCTGCGGCGACCGTTTTCAGATCTATTCTCCGTATCTTTCTGAAAAAGATCGCAGTTACCAGTATCAAGCCGCCGAGAAAATATGCGAAAAGTATCGTAAAGTATGGCAGGCAGCCAAGAAGTATCTTGGACCATATGTATGAAGAACCCCATAGAACCGCGTTCAGGAACATGAACACCGATGCGTTGTTTTCCTTGATAATGTTCATACTTTCTCATCCCCTGATGTATACTATTCTGATTTTATGCAATATTTATTGCGAAAGTTGCTTAAAAGGCTGCAAAAGGTGCGGTTGTCATAAAGAGGCATCGGGGCGCAGCTTTTTGCATAATGATAAGAATAGGCGTGCGGATGCAAGTGCATGTTTTTAGTATGATTGAGTATGCGGGAACAATACGGATGCGGGAAAGGAGACATTGTTTTGGATCAGGGAGACAGCAGGGATAAGGCTTTTAATTCAAACGAGCAGAAACGCGGATACCTGAACAGCGATTTTGAGTACTTTCACCTTAAAGATATGAAAAACATACAATTCGAATATCATTATCATGACTTCAGCAAAATTATCATATTCATCTCCGGGAACGTCACGTATCTGATAGAAGGCAAGGCATACAGGCTCAAGCCCTGGGACATACTTTTCGTAGGCAGCAACGAGATACACAAGCCTATGATCGACGCGACCGTCCCATATGACCGTATCGCAATATGGGTGAAACCCGGTTTCCTTGAAAATCACAGCCGCGAAAGCGATATGCTGACTTGCTTTCACCTAACCGCAGAAAGAAATGTAAACCTTCTCAGGCTGGAGCCAAATGAGATCAAATATGTGCAATCTTTGCTTTTAAGATTGGAAGAAGCCTGCAAAGCGGGCGAGTTCGGATCAGAAGTGCTTAAAAACGCGATCTTCCTTCAGCTGCTTGTCATATTGACCAGGGAATTGCTGGGCAAAAGCGGCGCAAAAGAAATAGGCGATATAGTGACCGACGTTAATATACAGAAGATACTCAATTATATAAACGCCAATATCAGCGCAGACCTGTCCGTCGAAACCCTTGCCGACAGGTTCTTTCTGAACAGGTATCACCTAATGCACAAATTCAAACAGCAGACCGGCTTCACCGTTCACGGCTTTGTGCTGCAGAAACGGCTCCTTAAAGCCGACAGCCTCATACGCAGCGGTATGCCGGCTGCGCATGCCTGTGAATCGAGCGGCTTCAATGATTATTCGAATTTTGTAAGGGCTTATAAAAAACTATTCGGGTGTTCGCCCAAAAGAAGGATCGGTAAGTTTATTTCCCGGCAAACAGATCAAATAGATATTTGATCAGCCCAACCAGCAAAATCAAGCCCGGGACGAAAAAAAACAGGATCAACCATGATATGCTGCGCCTTCTCCGGTTAATCTTCTGCTCCTCCGCAGACATATCCCGTTCAGCGGATACAGCCTCTTCATTATTCAGACGGTCCGACGCGGTCCCAGCCCCGGCTATATCAGGCTCTTCTGCGGTACTTCCATCGATATCCCCGGCATGGCTGTCGCTAATCGGATCCTCTCCTGTCATTTCCTCAGGCTTTATGTTGTCCGGGAAAGCTGCATCTTCCGAGGCTTTCCTGCTATTGTCGACTATTTCCCTGGCTTTGTCCAGCATATCTCCCGGCACATACAGGTCTACTCCATAAACAGTGCCGCCCATCATGATCATCATATATCCGCCTGCCTCCCTGTATTTTCTGAGTACAGGGATATCGTTCGCCTTGAGAAGCGACTCGATCATATCGGCTTCCATACTGCTGCTGACCGATAGCAAAAAGGCCCCGGTATCATTTTCTGACATAGTTAACCCTCCCTTTTCAGTCATCAAATCTATAAAGCTGGTCCTTTGTAAACGTCCATTCGGGTGTTACGATCTCTTCATCGGAACTGACTGCATACCAGGGATCGCCGTCCTGATTGGCCGGATTTTTCAGTATTTGCATATCCTGCGCAGGCATATACCCCTGGGCAATGATGTAGTATTTCTTGCCCGTCTCCTTATTGAAGGCCATGTCGAGTACGATAACACAGTGTCCCGGCGAAGCGCCCTTGATAAACACATCCCCGGGCTGCATTTCGTCGATCGGAATGTTCTTCATTTCTTTTGAGAGCGAAAGCGTGCCTGCATAAGCAAAGACCATGTCCAGATAACTTCTGAAGCTGTTATAGCCGGTGCCTGCGCTCCCGCGGCCGCTACCCCAGCTGACCTTGTTACCGCCGACGTTTATCCTGTTTCCCTTGATCCAATTCGAATAATCGGCTTTGAAACCATTCGTAAAATTAAAAGATATCTGGTCATACAAGCCTTTTCCATACAGATATTCCGCCCTTAGCCGGATAACTGAATCGGCGCATTGCTGTAAATCCCTCTTGCCGACATCGAGATCGATGACCGCCGCGTACACGTCGTTCGGTTTTATTTCGCCGTTATAATATACGACTTTGGAACCGTCAGGCTTGAGTGGCAGATTTCTCAGATATTCTCCGAACGAACCCTGCGGCAGCTCTATCCTTGTACAGCCCTCCGGCGCCAGTATCCGTTCCTGCACGGTCTTCCCTTCCGGAAAAACCAGATTGATGGCCTTATCTCCGGCGCTCCGGCTGGAATCGGCTAATAAGCCAAAAGAAGTGTTAACTTTAACGGTATCGTCATTGATCACTCCGCCGGAAACCGTATTATCCGCAGAAAGCCCGTATTTCTCCGTATTGGCCGTGTCTTTCCGATCTCCATTAAAAAAAAGGCCTTTTTCAGCTGCGTAGATAGTAATTGCACATACAGCAAACAAAACAAGTAGTTTTAATACCGGTTTTTTCATAAAAGCCTCCTATTCTTATTGTAACCTTCCTATCCAAAAATTTCAATCTATACGAACTATCTGGGACATGAGCTGTTGATTTAAAATAATCTATGTGGGTAATAATACGAAAATGCTTATAACAAAGGAGAGTGTTAGTTATGAAGGCAAAAATCGACAGAGATGGCTGTATAGCTTGTGAATTGTGTGCGAATACGTGTCCTGAAGTATTCAGGATGGCCGATGACGGGCTGGCGGAAGTTTATGTAGACGAAGTGCCGGAGGAAGTTGGGGATGCAGCGAAGGAGGCGGAGGAAAACTGCCCTGTTTCGGTAATTACGGTAGGTTGACTATAGCCAATAGCCTAAGACTTGATGTATACTGAAAAATATCATTTTTAAAACATTCATGGAGGATGTTTAGCGCCCTTAAGGCGCGGATTTCCTCTAAAACATTCATGAAAGCGGAGATAGTCTGTTGAAAAAGGATAGGCTCTTTTATTGGAAGTTGTTTTTATCTACCTTTACCCTGAGCGCATTTACATTCGGCGGCGGATATGTTATCGTGCCGCTGATGCAGAAGCGCTTCGTCAAGGAACTCAAATGGATAGAGGAAGATGAGATGCTCGATCTTGTTGCTATAGGGCAGTCGGCTCCGGGGCCGATCGCGATAAACACGTCGATCCTGGTCGGGTACCGGATGGCCGGTGTTCCGGGAGCCTTTTTGACGATACTGGGCACTATACTTCCGCCGTTGATTATAATAACCGTTATATCGTATTTTTATATCGCTTTCCGCGACAACATGATCGTCAAAGCCCTTATGAAAGGGATGTCAGCCGGCGTAGCTGCCGTCATTGCCGATGTCGTTATCGATATGGCGGCAAAGATAATTAAAAACAAAATACTGCTACCGATAGTCGTTATGGTCCTGGCATTTATAGCAGCGGCATTTCTGAAGGTCAACATCATTTACATACTTTTGATATGCGGGGCGCTGGGAGCCTGGACGACTTACCGTACGAACCGCAGTACTGACAGAAAGGAGGGACGGGACAAATGATTTTTTTTCAATTGTTCTGGAGCTTCTTTATTGTCGGCCTGTTCAGCTTCGGGGGAGGGTATGCCGCGCTTCCGCTGATACAGCATCAGGTCCTCGAGGTACATAACTGGCTGACGCCAACGGAATTTATGGATGTGCTGACAATATCGCAGATGACCCCGGGCCCGATCGCCATCAATGCATCCACATTCGTCGGCACAAAAACTGCCGGAATAGCGGGAGCAATAGTAGCCACAGTCGGCTGTGTCACACCTTCATGCATCATAGTACTTATCCTCGCGACACTTTACTATAAATACAAAGGCCTCAGCATGGTCCAGGGCATAATAAAAGGCCTCCGTCCCGCTGTCGTCGCGTTGATCGCCTCCGCAGGCCTGTCGATACTGGTCACGGTATTATTCAACAAGGAAGAGTTACCGATAAAGCCGTCAGATCTTAACTGGATAGCTACCGCGCTGTTTCTGGCGAGCTTGTTCCTGCTGAGGAAATTCAAGCTGAACCCCATTATCGTTATGCTGATCGCAGGTGTAGCAGGCGTCGTTGTTTTCGGCTTTTTAGGCTTATGATTTGCTATCGGGTGCGCGCCGCGCTAAAATATTTGAAAATAAAAATAAGGAACGCAACGATCTAACTTGCACCAATACAGATCCCTTATTACCTGGCATTGATCTCAAGACCAATACCAAGCAGTTCACAACCTGTACTGATGGTTTGTTCGACCATGCAGACTACTTGCACAGCTATATGCAACCGGTGGGCTGCATATAACCATTTCAGCAATCTGCAGGATCTTAGCTCGACCCTGACGGATAAGTTGGGATCCTATTACAATCAACTAAAGCGACTATAATAAAACCTTTCCCCACCCGGCAGGATCTTCCCTCCGACTGCATACAAGCCGCATAGACCTATATGCAATCTTTGGCCGACCCATATACGCCCCGACACAGAGCATATATAGATCTTGGCTCAACCGTTACGTTCCTTACACTATTATATTGCGCAGCTAAACCATGATTATTCCTGTTAATTTATTCTTTTTGATATTTTCAATTGCTCCCATTTTGTTATCGAAATCGCACGTTTAGCCTGATGGCCGCACCCGATAAATTCAGGCCTCCAACTCGATGAAAAGGTAATCGTCAAAAGGTTCAAAGCCTAAGGCTGTATAGGCTTTTAAGGCAGGCTCATTATTTTTTCGCGCAAAGAGCGTCGGCATTTTACCCCGAGCGGCTATCCTCCTGCACACTTCCGATACGACCGTTTTGCAATAGCCCTTCCCACGCTCCGCTTCCTCCGTATATACCGAACCTATCTGGTTCAAAGACTTTGTGTAGGTCTGGATATTGGCAAAGGCTACCGGCACGCCGTTCGCAACCGCGATCACAGCATCCTCCTCCGGATCGTTGCTCAGCCTTTTCAACTCGTCTTCACGGCTTACGTTTTCATGAAAGCCAATATTTCTTACGCGCAAAAGAAAGTCCAGCAGGCTTTCGTCACGGGCAGCTTCAGACGCTTCCCTGAATTCAACCCCTTCGGCCTTGAAAGACTTTAAGCTTTTGTTAACGAAATAGCAGCTCTCCTTACACACCTTGATTTTTTTGAAATCCTTGATGTTTTGATAAAGAGGCCTCACGATCCCGGCCATGCCCATGAGGTGTTCAAATTTTCTTTCCTTCATTTTCTGTGCAAACAGAGGTATTGCTTGCTCGGATTCATAATGCGGTATGCAGCTCCCAAGGTTGTAAAAAGGAAGTATGCCTTTCAGCCCGGTCGCGTCAAAAATGCCGAAGTAATCCGCACACCTCCTTGTTTCCCTGTCGTTCTCCAACCCGAACCTAATGACATTTGCATAAAGGAAGGAGGTCTCGATCTCATTTCTGTTGATATAGTCCAAAACAGCTTGCTTATCGTTATTATTCAATAACCGTATCATATTTTTTTCACCGCCTCCTGATCAGTTGAGTCAATTACACCGGGTAAAACTCTGACGCCTCATTGCATTAGCATATCGCTGCAACCGTATCGCTTCGGCTTCGGCTTTGGCTTCGGCTTTGGCTTCGGCTTTGGCTTCGGCTTCAGCTTCGGCTTCGGCTATTGCTTATGCTGACCCTGCCTGCATCCGTTGTTATTATTTTTATGGCGGACCAGTGATAGCCCTCCGAAACCGCTGATAATGGCTATATAGAAACCAAAATCATACCACCAGCCGGTATTTATCGTTTCATATACACGGCAGCCCTTTTTGAACAGCCCCAGGATCAGCGATACCGGCGCTATCCAGCCGTGCCATATCCCCCAGAAGAAGCCCGCCGGTTTGTCCGTCGTATACGTTCCGTCTCCGGGAACACAGCCTGTGAGCAGGACAAACATCATTAAAACGGCAACACCCAGGATCAATATTTTCTTTTTCATTACAAGCACTCCTCATTATATTTGATTGACTGAAAGCATACATCATTGATTGTTTCAGTCATATAAATATACGACCTGTACGAAAAAATGTTGTGTCCGCCGTATAAGTTTTCAATATTATCAAAGCTCCACCTGCTCAAGTATCATAGACCTGACCTTGAAACCGAATCTTTCATAAAACCCCAGAACGTCATTACCGGCCATTACGTTAATCCTCTTTCGCTTTACGCCTTTTTCATCCATCCAGGCCAACGCATTTTTCATAAGCTGCCCGCCAATTTTCAAGCCCCGGCACGCTTCGTCCACAAACAGCGAATCCACTTCACCCGTCATATCATCGGTTATCGAGCTGATACAATAACCCACGGCTTTATCCGAGCCGCCGACTATCGCCAGATCGATCCTGTACGTACAGCGATCCGCATTTCCGGTAAAATCGGCAGCTCTTTCTTCAAAGCTGCGTTTTCTTATGCTTTCAGAGAAACTGCTTGAAATCATGCCGTGATGCTCTCTCAAACCGTACCAGAGAGGTTCGACCTGAGGGAGCAATTCCAGTCCTCCTGCCCTGTAACGTATGTTCTTCGCAAGATAGCGCCGTGTCCATGGACAAGTGACTATGCATAGTCCGCACATTGATTCGTATATACCGACCTTTGCGGATCTTTCCCGGGCAGTGCGTCTGCAGTCAAATGCATTGTAAAAAACATCCCTGTCCTTGCCGATCTCCCATAACTCCCCCGATACTGCGCCGGCTGGACATATATCCTTACAAATATTGCAACCCCCGCACCTGGAGGTATCGACAGGTGTCCCCGCGCTAAGCACGGCATTGGTAAGTACGCTGCTGATGCGTATTGCCGAACCGAATTCCTCAGTCACGAGCAGGGCGCATTTCCCGATCCAGCCGATGCCCGCCCTTGTAGCTACTGTCTTGTACGGCAGCACCGAACGTCTGCTGCTCTCATCTGTGATCACAGACTCTTCGGTCATAGCCATTGCAATGTATCCGTTTTCCATGAGAAGCCTCTCCGTGTATTTGTCCAGACTGTCCAGTCGGTCGTTTATGCGCTTGCATTCATCGTAATATTCCAGAGTCGGGCCATTATTTATGCCGAGTACTATTCCGGGATCCAACGCCATACCTATTATAATCCCGTAAGGTAACCCATCTCTTGCCTGCTCCGGGACGCCGGACAGATCCGCGAACCCGACTGTCGAAGCCCCTTTCTCCAGCAGCTTCTTTTTGATATACTCACTGATATCCATTGCATTACCCCCTGTTGTTTCCGACTGCCTCATTTATTTAATAAAATGCAAAAACCCCGCAGGATCACTCGAAAGAGTGACTCCGCAGGGTATATAGTACTGCGTGTAAGACTTTTAGTCCCTATGCTGCTTGCATTCTTATGTGAAGAAAGCGCTAAGCATACTCACTTTTGAGGTATTATTTCACATTTCTACCATGCTGTCAATACCTAGACATAGAAAAACTCCTTTTAGCCATTGTACTTTTTAACGCTGCTCAGATGGTAAAATTTACAATATTATAGATATTGATACCTATTATTACAGTCATAAAGCCAATAAAGAGGCGGTCTACGGCTTTGGCCGTTATTTTCCTGTTTATACGGTTTCCTAACATGCCACCTAAAACTCCGGCAACCACCATTAGTCCCAGAACAGTAACACTTACCTTCGGTACCGTTCTTCCAGCGACTGTTTGCACTAAGCTGAAAAGCTGCGAAAACATTATGATGTAAAGTGAATTTGCCGCAGCCTTTTTGGTATCCATCGAAAAGAAATAGAAAAGCACAGTAAGGTTGACAGGCCCTCCGCCGATTCCCAGGAACGATGAAATCATACCGAGTAAAAGCCCTATAGCGATACACATTGGGAGATTCCGTACATGCAGCGTTTTTATCCTCTTTGCGTAAATACTGTAAAGCAGCGAACCGACGGTGACTATTATTAAAAGCCCCGCCTGCACGGCGCCAAGGCGATTTTCATCTGCAAATGCCGATTTGAGCAAATCGAAAACCTCCTTGCCGATCAGTCCGCCAACAGCGGCTCCTATAGCGAGCGCCGTACTCGTCCTGAGATCCAGGATTCCTTTATTTTTTCTATTCCTGAGAACCGAAATCATTGTCATCGCGAGCACCGTGCAGCCTGAAAGGAAGCTGACGCTGCTCACGCTCATTGTACCTGCAGCATCAAGCACAGGCTTGATGACGACCCCCCCGCCGACGCCGCATATCCCGCCGAAAATCGTGGCAAGCAGGCTCACTGAAAAATATAAAAAGTGCATTTATCAATCCCCAATGTCATATTATAAATGCTCGGATTCAGCCGTGGAAGCCACAGTCCGATCGGCCTTTTGTCCCGTCGTAGGGCTCGTCCTTCATGCAAAGATGTACGGCGGCGGTTTTGAAGGTCAGAGGCAATGCAAGTATATTCGGGTTTTCTCCTACAAACTTCTTCTTTGCATCCTTCAACGCTTCCTCAAACGTTGCCCTCGTCTTGAGCCCCATGCCCCTTGCATAACCGGGTTCCTGTGCTCCGACTATATATATGGCCGAAGTATTCATCTCCGCGATATGTCCGCAGCTTATCATGGAGAAGCCGTGGAAAGGATGGAATGCATTGCTGAAGCGATATTGCCTGATATATTCCTCATTGGTGGCAAAATATTCGCCGTAGCGGTCCAGGTCGGCCAGCGTGTTCATGCGGTCGTGCTGGAACAATTCATACATTTCGGGTATATATGGCCACAATTCTTCATGAAAATAACCGTTGCACAACGACGAGCAGAGGATGACGCAGTTATCCTTCATAACCCTCTTATGGCGTATCACCTGGGCTGAAAGGGCCTGCATCATCATTATGGGATTGGTGCCCATGCCCTCCCCGTAATGGAAGAACTGGGGCATGCCGAACACCATCACATCATATTTCTTCTCCGCCCAATTCACATATGTTCGTTTATCAGCGGTTTTCCATGAGATCGGCTGCATTTCCTTTGCATATCCGCTGTTGATTTCTATCTGTCTTGATTTCGTATCGAGAACAGCATCACAGCAGAAGAATTTTTTACCCATGCACTTCTCCATATGCTGCCCTATTTCATCAAACTTGCTTCTCATCAGCGAATGCCCGCTTACAGGCGTAAAGTCCCTGCGGTGCATAATCTCGGGAACATGGTGTGATGCGATCGAGCGCCAGTGGGTTATACCTGTAGAGCAGTGTTTATAGCCTCCGGAATACCCGCCGTAGGGATTTCCCTGAGTATGCCCTATCAAAACAGCCACGTCGGATTCGTATACGTATTTGTTCATAAGGACCGGATCGCCGCGATCCGTGGTCCCAAGATCCACAAGGTGGTCGTAATCCTCGCTGTCATGATTTATGATCTGGTGCGTATACCAGAATTCATTAAAAAGCTCCGGTCCCAGTACGTTATAGATCTCATCCTTTGTATTTTTCCTGTGAAGACCGTTTGAACATATAAGAAGGATATCCTTCTTTTCGACTCCAGCCTTATAGAGTTCATCAAGGATGATCGGTATCGAAATCTTACGATGGGCTGTCTTCTGTTCTCCTCCTTTTACTCTGTCTGGAAAGATGATAGTTACCTTCGAGCCTTTCCTCGCAAGCTTTGAAAGCGGCTCCATTCCTATCGGATTGAGGATTGAATTCCTCGTAGCCTCCACAAGCTGGTCCTCGGGAATATAAGGCGGGTCGGGAACTGTCACTCCCGGTATGAAAACATCGGTATTGTCGGGTAATTCTGCCGGCATGGTCCCATGTCCGTACTCAAATTCAAGCTTCATAGGTTAACTCCTTCCATTTATGTATTTTTCAATTATTATTTTTAAATCCTCCACGTAGAAACCTATCTCCCCGGAGAAACGCGTGAGTGCAACCAGTCCGCCGTCTATCGTCCCAATGCTTGAAATCATTGCGGCATTTTCCTCTTTGAGCCCTCCTCCGTAAACCACCGGTATATCGAAGCCATAAAGCCCCTTTACGGTTTTTTTGATAAATTCTGAAACAAAGGCGATGTATTCCCCGCCGGGCGGTGTTTTTCCCGGCCCGATGGCCCATATTGGTTCGTAACCAATTACTACTCTGCGTTCAGGAAAATAATTCTTTACGCCGCCGAGTCCGCGTTCGAGCTGACCGGTAAGCGCCTGTGCAACGCGCGGCCGCTGTTCTTCAAAAGTTCCTTCGCCGCGTTCCTCCGCAGTTTCGCCTATACAGAGCAGTACGTCGATCCCCTGCTCCAGCGCAGACAGCGTCTCTCTGTTGATCAGACCGTCAACAGCTTCAAAACATCTTTTCCTGGTTTCACTTCCATTATTCCAGTCCGGCTCGAATTCTCCGATTATCTGCTGTTTGTCGCGCCTCTCCTCGGAATGTCCGATGATCGACCATCTGCAGCCGAGTTGGTAAGCGCTCGCAGCCGGCAAATTCGTCGTAAATGCCCCGAAATTGCCGCCCTTTTTGATGTTTTCCCGGAATACGCCCTGGCAGCCTATTTCCAAATTTGCCCTGCTGCTTGCCGGGTATTCCGCAAGCTTTTCCTGAGCCGGTATGATCAGCGCCTCAGGTACCATGTAAACTACATTGAATCCCTCAACCGAGCCAATACCAAGCTCGACGCTTTTGGAAACGACCTGCCTGATCCATTCCCCCGCATTACCGCTGGGGCATACTCCGCCATTTTCACGCGGTACGTCGAAGCGTTTGAGGTTTATAAATATATCCTTCATGCTGGAAGCATCTCCTTATAAACTAGCCTGTCATATTATGCCGCAAAAAAGTCGATTCTAATATTTTGCTCCCGGCGAGCTTTCAACCACTTATCTGTTGAACCAGACAAGCTTGGGAAGATCGCCGCCTATCAAAGGCCGGCACCATTTGACGAATTCCTCTGTCACCCCGCCGCCGTCCCCGCTTATATATTCCATTGGCATTTCGCGCTCGTTCAGCATTACGTCTTCGATCGGAATCTCGATTGTATCTATTCTGTACGGCAGTGTGCTTATACGCTTAAAGCCTATCATAACGCCGGTTTTACCGGCAAGCACCGACTTGCAGGCTTCAGCGCCCGCCAGGATAGCTTCGTCGCGGTCTACCGGCGACTGGTACGCTATCGAGGATCTGCCGGCCAGTCCCGGCTTCTCACTTCTGGCCTTGATGCCCAGATTCTTTATTACAAGCTCTGCAAGGTGGGCTCCGACGTCACCAAAATAAACAGATCTGCCTGTCTTGAAAATAGGACTGACAATTGGTGTACCATCAGCCTTTTTAAGGCCTTCGCTCGCAACGACCACAGCGTGACCGTATTCGTTGTACAGCTCTTTAACGTCGTTCAGGAATTTGTATTCGTCAAAAGCTATCTCTGGCAGATAAATAAGGTGCGGTCCCGCCTCCTTATCCTTTTTTGCAAGTGCAGCCGCAGCTGTGATCCAACCGGCATTTCTGCCCATGGCTTCTATTATTGAAACATGGATGGGCATGGAGCGGACATCCTGCGAAATCTCTGCGACCGTTTGCGCCAGATACCGGGCAGCGCTGCCATACCCCGGGCAGTGATCCGTGATCGCTATATCGTTGTCAATTGTTTTTGGGATACCAACAACATGGATCCCATTTTCCCTTCCTGTCTTGTAGAGCTTTCCGCAGGCATCCATGGAGCCGTTTCCGCCATTGAACAGCACATATTCTATATTGTACTTTTTCAAAACTGAGATTATTTTGTCGTAATCCTCACTCTCGAGCGGCGTCCTTGACGTACCTATCGAAGTTGAGGGCGTTTGCTTCAAAAGTTCAAGCTCGCGTTTTGAAACTTTTGCAAAATCGATAAACCTTTCTGCAAAAATACCTGCAGTGCCTCCCAAAGCGCCATAGACAGTTCCGACCTCGTCGTGCCTTGCCGCTTCGACGACCGCTCCGTAAAGAGAAGAGTTTATAACTGCGGTCGGCCCGCCTCCGTGTACAATCAACAAATTTGATTTCAAGTGATTCTCAGCTCCTTTTGTTGATATCATGCATTTAGGACAATAGCCTGAGAAAGATGCCTGGGGGAATCTGCATCAATTTTTTTCTTCTCCGCGATATAATAGCCTATAAACTGGCCTATAAAGCCGATCGCGGCTGCATACTGCATATCGTTTAAGCCATATGTCAGATCCAATTTGTAAGCCGCTTCAGGCATCAACTTGCTCACGTTCTCACCAATGACCGCGGTTACGGCGCCATAGTCCTTGAGTTGAGCCAGCAGCTTTGCATCGTAGTCAGCCGTTGCGGGATTGGCAAGTGTCAGTATAAGAGTGTTCCCGTCGACAAGGCTCATCGGTCCATGGCGGTATTCGAGGCTGTAATACGCCTCGGAATTTGCTATCCCCATCTCCTTCATCTTGTTCATGCACTCATTGGCAATACCGTAATATACTCCCTGACCCAACGTAATAAACAGATTGAGGTCCGGGTTTTCAGATATTATCCGCTTTGCCATGGAATCCATTTTTGTCAGCAATTCTTTTGCAACCACGGCATAGTTGGACATAGCCTCTATTTCGTTCCTTTTGCCGCCGATATACATCGCCATTATCATAGAAAGATAAATCATGCTCGTAAATGAGCGTGTCATTATTACACTTTCCTCTGCTGTGTCGGGAGAAAGTATGAAATCATCATTATAAAGCTTGCTGTCGCTGTCGCAGGTAATTGCCAGCGTCCTGACATTCGGGAATGTCCTCGCCTTATCGATCGCCATACGGACCTCAGTAGTATAGCTCTTCCTTGTGATGGGTAGAACGAGTACTTCCCTTCCTTTCACGAATACCTCGGGGAAAAAGAAAAGCTCTGAACAGGGTACTGCCCTGGTAGGTATACCGGTGTACGAAGAAAATGCGTGCGCAGCGCTCTGAGCCAGATAGAACGAAGTCCCGCAGCCGGTAAACAGCAGCTCGTCATAGTGTTTTCCCTTTGAAAACACCTTGTCCAGCACCTTGAATATATCGTCCAAGGTGTCATTGATGCCCTGAAATGATTCAGGCTGCCGGTAGATCTCGCGATAAGTGATAGAACTGTTTTTCTTATCCATTGAATTCACCTCATTGTAGTTTTAATGCTTAGTTTATTGTTAATCATTCATTATTTCTATGATCTGAGCGCAGTTGAAGCTCTCGCCGGGTTTAATTTTCAATATTCCGGGTTTTTGATCGAAGAAGCCTTCAGTATGAGCTTCGTCAGGCAATCCATACCACGGCTCTATACAAACGAACCGGACCTGGTCGGGAACTGACCAGAAAACGACATATGGAAAGTCTTTTATATGAACTCTTACACCCCTGCCCGTTGTATTCTCAACAATACTCACATACTCCGATTTCAGACCTGAAAGAGCGAAGCTTGAGGGAAACAGTCCATCATGAAGCGGGATGGTATCCTGACCATCCAGATAGAGCCTTTTGTCTCCCGAAAGAAGTCCGTTTTCATCGCACATGATCTCCTCAGCAACCTCCTTTTTCTCGAACACCAGGCTGTAATCCGTGATCGGATGCTCTTTATCAAAAGGGCACATATATCCGGTGTGATAGCCGATGCTGAAAGGCATCAGACAGCTGCCGGTGTTCAGTACTTCAAAGCCGCACAGCAGCTTGTCCCAGGTCAGTTCATAGCGGACGTCAAGCTTAAAATCAAAAGGATACTTTTCAAGCGTTTCAGCATTATCTTCAAGACGGAATGTTACTGAAGTCTCGTTCCGCTGTACCGGCTTATGTTCATAATCGCGAGAAAATCCATGCAATGTGGCTTTATATACTTTTCCACCCATTATGTATTGATTATTCTTAAGCCTGCCGCAAAACGGGAAGAGGTTTGGCGCACGCCTGTTCCATATTGCCGGATCGCCCTGCCAGATATGTTCGGTACCATTCCTTTTGTCATATATGGACCAGAGCTCGGCGCCCATACTGTTGATTTGAACTTTAAGCAGATCGTTTTCCAATGTATAGATCATATAATCAACTTCCTTTGCCACATTTTTATGTTCTGCGCCTGTATACTACTTTCCCTCCGACGACGGTTGCATCAACTTCCATGGCATCATTCAGAACAACCATGTCCGCATCCTTTCCCAAGGCTATAGTACCCTTCTTATCGTCGAGCTTGAGGAGGGTTGCCGGATTTGATGTCAAAAGTGGGATTAGCTGTTCCATACTTTTTCCTGTAAACTCCTTAAGATTTCTTAACGCATGGATGGCAGTAAGCGTACTGCCCGCCCGTGTACCGTCGCTGATCAGCCTTGCGTCACCATTTACAACTTCAACCTCGCTGGCGCCGACCATATATCTTCCATCCGCCAGACCTGCTGCAGCCATACTGTCGGTAATTGCAACAACTCTGTCCAAGCCTTTTGCTTTCAGCAGCAGTCTGACTGCTCCGGGATGTAGATGCCTTCCGTCGCAGATGGCCTCGCAGTATACGTCGCTTTCCAGCACGGCTCCCGCAATAGCGGGAAAATGCTGGTGCATAAGCTTCATTCCGTTGAAGGTATGGGTCGAAGCAATAGCTCCGTCTCTTATGCAAGCCATGGCAGTATCGTAATCCGCCCCGGAATGGCCGATCGAAACCACTATCCCAAGCTTGCGGAGTGTTCCGATCATTTCCGGAACTCCCTTGACCTCCGGAGAAACCGTAATATATCTGACACTTCCGCCCGCTGCCTGGAGGTATCTTTCAAGAAGTATCGGATCGGCTTTTCTAAGAAAACGTTCCGCCATTGCCCCTTTATAATCGGGAGAAAGGAATGGGCCCTCAAGGTGTATCCCCAGTATCCTTGCTCCATCGTACTGGTACTCCATCGCTTCGCGTATCTGCTTGATTGCCTCTAAAGTTTTTTCCTCGGAATCGGTCGCAATTGAAGCCAGAAAGCCCGTCGTACCCTGCGATGCAAAAAATCGGCTGACCGTGATTAGCTCCCCGCTCGATGCCTGATTGACGTCAAAGCCTACAGCCCCATGGGTATGGATATCCATAAAACCGGGAGCGACCAGTTTGCCGTCAGCGTTAAGCTCATTGAGGGAATCCTTATTGCTATCACCGAATGAAGAAATGACACCATTTCTGATTGTTATGTCGATCTTCTGAAACAAGCCGTTTATAAGCACTTTACCATCTCTGATATAAAGATCCATATTAATGCCCCTCAAATGTACAATTTCCCCTTGATAGTGCTTTGAGGCGTTTTTCATACGCTACTTTACGCTATCATTTAGGTTACCCTGTTATTATCAGATAAATACCGGCGACAGCCATAAAAACGTTTACCAGCTTTTTTACTGTGTCCATCGAGAGCTTCTTGAACAGACTGATCCCGGCGCCTGTCCCCGCAAGAACTCCTAACATTACAACAGCGCTGTATTTTAATGTCCCGCCGGTCACATTCCCCATGAAAAGATGAAGTATCAATATTGAAATCGATGAAAAAATGTAGTACCCCTGCAGCGTAGCATTAAATTCAATTTTATCGTCGGTGACAGACATTAGGTAAATAACTATCGGAGGGCCGCCAATACCGAGCATGCCCCCGAAAAAACCACTCAGGCCTCCTGCTATCAAACCGTTGATGCGCGTGGGTCTGATCCTGATTTTACCGTTAAAAAATATAAAATACGCCGATAAAATCAACAGAAAAATACCCAAAATTCGTCTTAAAAAGACCTCCGTACCTGACATCAGGGTAAAAACTCCGCAGGTGCTTAATAGGACGGAAGAAATCAAAGGAAACAGCAGCAGCCTGAAATTAATACGTCCGGATAGCCGAAACAGGATATAAATTACCATAATGAAGCCCGTAATCAGCTCTACAGCGGAAGCTTGCCTAAAGGGTATAAAAATGGGCCACAAGGCCATAGTCAGGATAGCGTAGCCTATGCCGCTCGATGTTTGAATAAAGCTGCCTATAGCCGCTATCAGCACTAAATATAGTAAATCCATGTAAAAACCCTACTTTCCGGTTTAGCATTGCGACACTATTCAACCGGGGCAAGCGAAATTATACTTCAATTACCTCGATGCCGAGCAAACCTGCGATAAACGCCATCCGACCGGCGCAGTCCTCCCATACGATGCTGTAATGATGCGGTATCCCCTCATCAATAATCCTTTCAACGATATCGCGGACCGGAGCGGCAGGTTTCACGCTGACCATCGCTCCCTTTGTATAGCGGTCAGCATCCACAGCCTCCCCGCGCAGCAAAAAGAGTTTGTACTTACCTCCGATATTGCAGAAACGGGCTACTGTTACCCGTCCCGGCTTCAGAGCGCCATAGAAGGCTGTGCCCTGACCCGCCAGCGGATGATTGTTCATTGTCACGTCATATTTCGGGTTCATGAGTGATGGCGCCGCATTGCCGCAGTGCCAGTATATCAAAAGGTTTTTGTCCTCATCGATATTGATCATATCCGTGATAAAGGCAGGCAGTCCGGTCAGATAATTCTCGACTATCAGTGCAAGTCCGGCATCGACATCGCCCTCGCAGACGATATGGTTGTCTTCGTCTGCAAGCCTCCCCATGACGGCGCATGGTGTAGTTTTGAGGTTCCCCATTTCGGGCCAGCATTTTAATGTCGCGAAATCGTATCCCTGTTCCTTCATAACTTCCTTCAGGGCGAAGTAAAGCCTGGAGTGGTTTTCAAGGTGTCCCTCGGGCAATTGGCCTACTCTGATGGTCTCCGATATCGCTTTCATGTCAGCGTTGACCTTGTCTTCAGGTATTTGCGCCATTCTGTCGAAAATGACTTTAAGATCGGTCTCTTCCATACGGATCCCGAATGTACGCCTGATAAGCCCCTCGTCAAAGGAACTGTTATAAAATGCCGTGGGCCTGTATCCAAAAAGGCCCAATACAGTACTTTTCAATTTCTTTATTACCCCATAGGAGTATATGAGATTTTTCAATTTGGAGACCGCGCGGCTATCCTCCTTACCTCCATAAACAACATAGCCGGTCTGCCCGAGCCTTTTAAGAGAAGCTGAGTTCATGGTAGCCGCCACCAGCGCGTTTGCGTAAAGTCTCGCATCCTTGGAAAAGGGAGGCTCGTACGGCGCCCATAAAATAATCGGAACCTTAAGTTCTTCGGCCAACGCGCAGGAAATATCGTCGCCTGTAAAAGCGCCGTAAAGCATGACAACAATATCCACTGATTCCTTTTTAAATTTCTTGATAGCATCGTCAACCAGCGATGGCGTTGATACTATATCATCAGCCTTGACCAGATTGGCCTCCTCGAAATTTTCGGCCATCCACCTGCCATATTCTTCTAATCTCTGTTGGGGAAGCTCCCTGGGCCACCTGCCCGACAAAGTGGTAACAAAACCTACGTTCAATTTTTCTTTCATAATTACGCCACCATTCCAAATTTAAGCTTTTCCTTCGGAGCCGGACAACCTGATTATCTTTTTGATATCGTCAGACAATTTGTTTGAGGCATACTGGGACAATTTCCATGAATGTCCCTGATGGTCCAGTGTTTCCAGTCCCTCGCGATAGTGTTCGACATACTTGTAGCGGATCTCGGTACCAAAGTTGATCTTGGCCACCCCCATGCCTATCGCATGGCGGATGATATCATCGCCCATTCCGGTGCACCCGTGAAGGACCAGCGGGATATTGGTCAGCCGGCTCACTTTTTGCAGTACATCCAGATGAATATCAGGTTCACCCCTGTAATATCCATGAGCATTTCCAATTCCTACGGCAAGTGAGTCAGGCTGACACAAATTTAAAAATTTCATAACCTGTTCGGGGTCTGCGATATTTTTGTTCTCCATTGCCGCCCCGTTATCATCAAGGCGTAACAGTTCGCCTATTTCAGCCTCTACGGGAACATCAAAAGCTTTACAGACCTCCAGAACCTTATTGGTCATCCCTGCATTCTCTTCGATAGGTTTCGTCGATCCATCGATCATAATAGACGTGAATCCGAGCTTAAGCATCTGCATGCATGTTTCGAAGCTGTCGCCGTGGTCAAGATGGATCGCTATTGGAACAGTGACATTTTTTGCGCACCATTTCGCAACCTCCACGAACCAGTCGTTTCCTGAAAAACCACCTGTTGAAACATAATGCGCCAGAATTATCGGCGATTTCGTCTCTTCGGCAGCCATACATACCGCCCTGATAATATCGTAATTACCACCCTGTGTATTGATCGCAGGTATAGCGTATCCATTCTCCCTTGCATCTTTCAGCATCTCTCTGCTATTAACTAACATGGATATTCTTCCTTTCGTGAAATCATCGCAGCACAGTCTTTAGTACCTATCCGCGTGAGGACGCATACCGTAAGAATAGCCCTCTTTCCGGCATTCAAATTGCCTGCCAGGAGACATACTTATCATCCCGGTCGCAATGTACTGTGTGCTAAAGCAGCCGCGCTGCATGCTTGTGAAAATAATTTCCGGGATTACCCTTTCACAGCACCTGCAACCAGTCCCTTGATCATATATTTCTGGAATGCAAAGAACAAAATGATCATTGGTATTGTGCCTATTATGGAAATCGTATTGATAAGCGACCAGTCGTAGGAAACCTCACCCAGATACCTCATTGAAACTCCGACTGACAGCGTGCGCAGCGCATCTGTCTTTATCAGGGTAGCGCAGTCAAGGTAATCATCCCACGTGGTCAGGAATGAATAAATGCCTACCGCTACTATACCGGGCTTGACCAGCGGAGTTATGATCCTCAAAAGGGTCTGCATCCTGGAAGCACCGTCAATATTGGCCGCCTCCTCGATAGCATTGGGAATACCGTCAAAAAAGCTGGCCATTAGTATAACGGCAAAGGGCAGGTTTTCCGCGATCAACGCAAGTATCAAACCGGGCATCGTATCGATCAGTTTGACATTCCCCATGAGTACGTAAAGTGAAATCATACGGCTGATTACGGGGAACATTTGGGATGAGAGCAACGCAGCCAGAATCCATTTGTTCCACCTGAACTTGAACCTGGAGAGCGCATATCCTGAAAAAACTGCTATCAACGTTACAGCCAATGCGGTCAAGCCCGATACGATAAAGTTATTTTTATAGTATACAAAAAATTGATTATTGGCTGTCAGCAAACTCATATAGCTCTGAATTGTCGGGCTCACCGGTATTAAATTCGGAGGAAATTTATATGCCTCCATATTGGTTTTGAATGAGGTAATAAGCACCCAGTAAAGCGGAAAAAGCAGGAATAGTAGAATTAACGCCAGCACTGAGTACTTAAGGAGGTTGCCGCCCAATCTTTTTATCTTCATTAATTTCCCTCCTCAATCGTCTATCTGTGACGAACCGAAAATCTTGTTGTATAAGAATATGACTATTATCATTAACAGCATCCATACAGTCGTAGTAGCGGCGCCGGAGCCAAGATCATTTGAAACAAATGCCTGGCGGTAGCTCAATATGGCAAGAGTCGTAGTTGAATCCGAAGGACCGCCTCCCGTCATCGTCCATATAAGCGGAAATTGTTTAAAATTTGCGATAATGGCCATTGACGTCGTTACATTTATTACGCTTTTAATGAACGGCAAAACTATACTGAAAAAAGTTCTGACCTTTGACGCCCCATCTATCCTTGCTGCTTCCAGCATATCGTCGGGTACATTTTGCAAACTGGCCAGCAACAGCAAGGTCGTCAGTGGGATCTGTTTCCATAACGCCGCTATTCCAATACCCAAAAGCGCCGTGCCAGGGCTGTTGAGTATTGCAAAATCAGTTAAGCTTCCCCCTGTAAACAAACTTACGATATATTTCAACAATCCGTATTGCGGTTGGAATATCCACATCCATACAAGAGCTGAAATAACAGTAGGGACGACCCACGGTGTCATTATGATGCTTCTTAAAAAACGTACGCCTTTTATGTTTGAATTAAGGATCAATGCCAGAACCATTCCAATAAGCAATTGAACAACAACTACAAAGACAACAAATGAAAGGGTGGCTATGATTGCCCCTCCGAGTTTTGGATCCTGAAAAAGCTTTATATAGTTATTAAAATTGTTCCATGTTCCGGGTTTTCCCGAGATAAGGTTTCTAACGGTAAAGTCTAAAAAGCTTCTTATAACTGAATCAACAAGCGGTACCAGTATAAACACGAGTGTCAGAAAAAGCGCGGGAATCATTAGTGCCCCGGAAAATAGGATGTCCACATGTCTCTTTTTCAATTGAATAAACCTATTGGTTACAGCTGGATTTTTCATATTTATCCCACTTTCTGTTATCAACCGCCAAAAAGGCTAAACTACTTACTATTGATACCGTATTTGCATCTACCCAGTGCAAGGGCTCGTCTCAGGCCCTTGCACCGGAAGATGAGAGGTTTGACATCTTTATTCTTAATTCTTTAAGCTTAATTATTTGTTGACTAAAGCGCCGGCAGCCTTCTTGAAGCTCGCGATCGCATCATCAACACTCTTGCCGCCCAATGTTATATCCTGGGCAAGCTTTGTAAGTTCAAGATTGAAATCATTGAGCTTGGGTATGAATGCAATCTGAGTCGTTTTTGTAAGCGAATCCGCTGCGCCTTTAGTTATAGGGTTGTTTACGATAACG
The DNA here is from genome assembly GCA_023411715.1 of Bacillota bacterium. GTDB lineage: Bacteria > Bacillota > Clostridia > Acetivibrionales > DTU013 > JAEYOM01. The sequence goes on from JAEYOM010000081.1 coordinate 60,352, forward strand.
TCCAGATCCTTCATAGATTCTACGGCGGAATACCCGGGGTCAACCGTCAGGTACTTGTTAAGCTCGTCTTTTGAAAGAATATATTGTACCAAAAGGTTAGTAGCCTGTCTTTGCTGATCTCCATTGTCCATAGTCATCAAAACGCTTGCCTGCAGAAGACTCTCGCCTGATCCGCTGCCGCCTGACAAAGGCGCTGCTGATGCCGTAAAATTCTTTGCATCCGGATTGATTGAAGAGACACCATTGAATCCCCATGACTGGTCATAGTACATAGCAAGCTGTCCAAGAGCAAAGAGGTTTCTCAGATCCTTTAGTTTTGCATTCTGCGGATTATATCCCTTTTCATTAAGAAGCCTGAGCATATTGAAAGCATCTTTGAAGCCCTGATTGTCAACATCCATTTTTCCATCCGCTGTAAGGACATTGCCGCCAAAGTTTTTGACCATAGCGGTCAGTGAAGAACCGGATATCGGGACGGATGCGGTCGTCTGGCCGAATGCATAAACCTTGTTTCCGTCTTTTGTCTTAAGTTTTGAAAGCTTATCAGCCATCTGAAGCATCTCATCATAAGTCTTTGGAGGCTTATTTGGATCAAGCCCTGCCTGTGTAAACAGATCCTTGTTGTAATAGAGCAGGAACGGTGAAACATTCATTGGTACCGCGTACGGCTTGCCATCTACCTTCATTGCATCCATAATATTCGGGATGATTCCGTTAAGAAAATCCTTATTTACAACGGTATCGACCGGTACTGAAAGTCCGGCGTCCTGTAAGGTAGGTATCCAGCTGATTTCGCCGAACATCAGGTCGACCTTCTGACCTGAAGCGGCCGTATTTATTACCTGATTGACAATTTCACCATAAGGAGCAGTAACGTAGTCAATCTTTATATTAGGGTATTTTTCCTCAAAACCGGATTTTACACCATTCCAAAATTCCGTGTAGCCGGCTTCGGTCAGAGCGTAATTTGCGAATTCAATGGTTACGTTTCCTGTCGGAACCGGGTCCGCACCTGTCTGAGAACCGGTGCCGGACGATGTAGAAGTCGTCGAGCTGGTAGTCGATGTCGCCGGATTGTCAGTCGATGTTGTCGATCCGCAGGCTGCCATTGCTAGAACCATGATAGCTGCCAGCAAAATTGCGATAATTTTTTTCATTTCTCTTCCTCCTTAAGTTTTTTGTGTTTACAACATCTATAGATGTTGTAAAACTTGGTGATTGCCAATATATACATACGTGTGTACAATATGGCGAAAAAAATCACGTGCTCTCTCTCTCGATCAAATTCGTTGTGAAGCAGACCGGATCGGGAATAGTATTTTCCTCAATCATTTGATGAAGCATCTCAATTGCCGTTTTGCCGATCTCTTTTCGCTGCATTTCAACAGTTGTAAGTTTAGGGCTGGTATATTGACTAAGGCTGGAATTATCAAAACCTATTACTGATATATCATCCGGCACCTTATACCCCATGGAAATAACGGCCTGCATTCCGATGCAAGCTAACCTGTCGTTTCTGCCGAATACTCCGTCAACCGGAAAACCGTCTTTGATCCTTTGTTGAATTTTCTCAAATACTTGGGATTCATCAACACAACCGGTAATGATATTTCTATCGGACAGAGCTATACCGCTTTCTTTCATCTGTCTTATGAAGCCTCGAAATCTGAGATCTGCTTCGGTGCTGAAATTTCCATGCGCACTGAATCTGTCAAGATAAAGAATATTTTTTCTCCCTTTCTTTAACAAATGTCTGACGCATTCTTTCGCGCCATTATACAGGCCCGTGTTGATAATTCCTGCGCCGCATATATTGTTATAATCCCTGTTCTGAAGCAGCACAACCGGGATCCCTGCGCTGATGAAATGCTGGATATATTCATCGGGAAAACTGATTGAGCTTATGACGATACCATCATATTGTCTGCTTATGATCTGAGAAACAAAATCCGCACTGTTACGGTTGGAGCACAATGATATAAGATAACCCCTATCATATGCATATCTGTCCATTTCACTTATGATCTGACTAAAGTGCTCATTTGTTATTTGGTCGGCTACGAATATGATGTTGTTGTTGCGCTTACCCTTAAGTGCGCGAGCTATATAATTCGGATGGTAGTTTAGCCTGGCAATTGCCTCTTCAACCCGTTTCCTCTTTTCCTTATCAACATACCGGTTATTGTTAATAACATAGGAAACTATGGTTGTGCTTACTTTTGCAAGCTCCGCCACATCTGCCCTGGTAACTTTTTTGTACCCCCCCACATCGCTCATTTTCTCACCCCGGTAGCAACACGTGTGTATATTTTACTATATCACATTATAGCATAGGCCATTTTTATGTCAACAGAATATTTTGGGTTTGAACGCGTTATGTGCTCCAATTTTTTAGACTTCCTCGTCCGGTATCTACAGACTTTTCATCGTAATAGATCGCCGATCCAAAAGCCGGCGACATATCCGATGATACCTAATAATAGTGAACCGAAAAAATATATAAAAGTATTCATTTTTTCATTCCCCTGAAACAGGTTGAAACCTTCATACATGAAAGTCGAAAATGTGGTATATGCGCCCAGAAAGCCTTCAGCTGCAAACAGTATGATACCGGCAGGCGGCCTGAGGCCGACAACCATCCCTAATAGCAAAGCTCCGGATATGTTGATCAAAAAAGTCCCTGCTGGAAAAGCCGTATTCATATTCTCCGCCAGGAGCTTCCCCAGTTTATATCTGGCAATGCTTCCCAGCGCTCCTCCAAAACCTATAACTATCAGTTCCATTCGCCGTCACCCCTGTTATTGTCTCTGTATTCGATTTTCAACAGCTTTGCAGCAACCCCGCGCGCCAGAACGACGCCGAGATATATTGCTGCGAGGCCAAGTACGACAGATAGCGTAATGTATGAAACCGCGGAAAAGTAATAACCTTTGTCTATAAGCTCCGCAGTTTCCCTGCACAATGTCGAAAACGTCGTATAGGCACCTAAAAAACCCGTTCCTATTCCCAGCCTGATGTCAGCGTCAAATTTCCATATCTCAAAGGCGACTGTAAGCACCAAACCCAGGATGAAGCACCCGGAAACGTTTATAAACAGGGTATTGAGCGGCACGTTTTCATGATAGTTGTATATCGGGATATTTTTTGCTAAAAATCTTAGTATCGCACCCAAAAAGCCGCCGATGCAAATATAAATATATTTTCGCATTATCTTGTCTTCTCCGCCTGTAAATAAAAACTCCCCAGATAACGATTATTGTTATCTGTAGGAGTCATCAGCATTTCTGCGTTTGCGGCGAACTCCATCGCCTTAG
>JAEYOM010000114.1 GCA_023411715.1 Bacillota bacterium
ATAATGAGGTAAAACCTGGAAATTACGTTTTCCTTGATGATGATTTATTATTGTACTTTTATAAGAAATTGTAATAGTCCGGAGGAAGCATTCATGGAATATACTCTGAGTTTTGGACTGTCTTGGATAACCTTGTACAACAGTCAAAAATCGCCAGCTGCCAATCCGGGCCGCTCTTCGCTTATAGCGATCAGACCCGGATCATCATATTAGTTTGTAAAAGACAGGTTGTTATTTTTTCTGAAAAAACTGAACATTAAGCCCGTTTGGATCCTTTATGCAGAAATATTTGAAACCGGGGGTTTCAAAGGGCCCGCTATGCACCGGAATGTTTTTGCTTTTTACAGTTGAAAGCATCGTTTCCGTAGAATCGACAGCAAAACCGATTGAAATGAATTCGCTGAAATTGACCGCGCTATTCCTGCTGTCTGCCAGGAGTTCGACCAATGTTTCGCTGTCGGTGCCATTACCCATAAAGGCTATTTCCATACCGGGTCCGGCGGGAAAACGACTCTGCACTTTCAATCCCAACAGGTCGGAATAGAAAGCGATCGACTCATCCAAATCTTTTACATTGATTGTTGTCCATAAATACTTCATGCTAATCCTCCTAGAGTCTGTAGTCTTGCTACAGTTAATTAATATCTCCTTGCAAGTTTTTCTAGATGTATAATAATACAAGTCTTATAATGTTAACAGGAGCGAAATTATACCAGTATAATTTGTAACAGGCAGGATCGATGATGATTTCGAATAATGAGAAGCAACGATATAATGAACTGGCTGATTTTTTAAAAACGCGAAGAGCTAAGATCCTACCTTCGCAGGTAGGGCTTTCATCATCAACTCGTCGGCGTACTCCCGGCTTGAGAAGAGAAGAAGTAGCGCAGTTGGCCGGTATTGGAATAACCTGGTATACGTGGCTCGAACAGGGAAGGACGATCCATGTCTCACCTCAAATAATAGAAAGCCTGTCCAGAGTTTTACTGTTGGATAAACAGGAACGTACTCATCTTTATGTATTGGCGAATCAGCCACTTCCGGCAGATATACCGGAATACCAGGGAGCAGTAAGTCCGATACTACAGCATTTTTTGGACAGCCTGAAGTTCAGCCCGTCCCTGGTAACGGATCAGCGTTGGAACGTCATTGCCTGGAATGAGGCAGCATGCTTGATCTTTGGCGACTTCAGCAAAATGAACGTTCATGGACGAAATATTGTATGGGCGATGTTCACCGATACTAAATATATACGGATGTTTGTCGATTGGGAGCTTCATGCCAAGAGTCTGCTGGGCAGGTTTCGTTCAACCTGCGGACAATATATCGAAGATTCATGGCTTGCACAGTTTATCGACGAACTCAAAATGCAAAGCGAAGAATTCAACCAATGGTGGCCTTTGCATGAAATCGAGAGCAACAGCGAGAAATACAAGCAATTGAGCCATCCCGTTGCAGGGCTATTGGATTTTGAAGTCAGCAACTTTGACGTTTCCGATAATTCCAGCTTGAAAATAATTGTTCATACTCCTTCACCAGGAACGGATACCGCTGCTAAGATGAAATCGTTGTTGTTAGGCGGGTAAACCAGTCATGGCAGGTAGACCTGTAATACTATCGTAGTAGTTGGCCTATAAACGGCATAATATAGGGGTTGTACAGCAGGTTCACAAACAGGTAAATTATAATGCCGGCTGCCGAGCCTACTATGGAGCCGTTGATCCTGATCCACTGCAGGTCGTTGCCAACCTTGTCATCGAAGAATTTATTCAGCTTTTCGTTTGAGAACGCTCCCAGAGTATCCTTTGTGATCTCGCCTATAAGATGGTGTTCATTTATAATCACGCACTGCAGCACGGTTGCAAGCATATCCTCAGTTGCGCCGCGGATCGTTTCGTCGTTTTTGAGGCGGCTCCGGTAATTGTCTATGCTGCCGGTCAGCCAATGCGCCGCTTCCTGCTTGCGGAAGCCGGATTCGATAGCGGAGGTGAGAAGCTGCTGCAGTGCCTCAAGCAGGCCAAGATGCTCGAGTACTCCGTTTTTCCAGGTCTGAAGCAGTTCCAGCAGGGTCTGGTCGCCGTCAAGGCGCTTAAGCAGATCTTCAGCACATTCCGTAAGCTTTATGAATAGCGGGTTTACCGGTTCATTGACTGACTCGAGCGTCTTTACGAGCTCGTTCTGGAGTAGCTGTGAAATGCTGAACAGGTTGCTGTATTTACTGTTCCTGGACATATTGAGGAGAATTTTCACAAAGAACGACCCTGCTCCTGTGTTGGACTCGTTGTATTTCTCCTGTTCGCGAAGCAGTCTGTATATCTTCTCACGGGTACTGTCCTTTTTGGCTATTTCCACAGCCTTGCCGACAAGTCCCGAGAGCCATTCCTTATGCCTGCCATCTTCAAATGCCTTGACCAGCAGGGTACGGATATCGTTGGACAACTCCTCCTTTTTGAGCCCTTCCTTGATAAAACGGTCAAGATAGGCTGCTATTTTGGACTTATCCAGATTCTCAGCTTTGTCGCCAATCATTTCCTGAAAATTTTCTTCTGATAGCAGTTTGTCCAATTTACCGAGAAGTCCGTCAACTATGGTATCGACAAGATTCAGCGATTCGAGCTTGCCTTTTAGTGCGTCGACGCTGAGAAGTTCGCTGCTTACGAGGTTTGATACGCTTGCAACGATACGATCGCGGTTGTTCGGGATTATGGCCGTATGCCATGATATCCCCAAAGGCTTTCTGAAAAGGGCGGTGACGGCAAACCAATCGGCTATACCGCCGATAAGCGCAGCCTCTGCGGTGAACGCAAGAAGCCCGGCGGCAAAACTGCCGCTGTACAGGTGCTTGATTATCGTCGCCGCAATGAACAGTATGAAAAATATGATCAATAAAATGTTGGCTCCGGTTTTGTTAGGCTGTCTGACCTGCTCCATGGCTAACCTCCCATAACGATCCCGGCAATGCAGGAGATCAGGTACAGGACCACGCCCGCCAGGCCTCCTACGAGGGAACCATTGATTCTGATTATTTGCAGATCATTTCCAGCCTTGCTTTCGATAAGGTCAACGAGCATTTCATCCGAGAGGCTGTTCAGCTTTTCACGGACAAGCTGCCCCAGTACGGCGTGATTATCTTCTATAAGCTGCGTCAGTGCGGTCTTTATATAACCATCGACTTCGGACTGTCTCTGTTTATCGTTTTTGAAATCTTCCACAAGCTTGTCTATAAGGTTGTCTGTATAATTTACGATTCCATCCGCCGGTCCGCCGTCCCTGAGGATAGGATATACATAGTCGACTATCGCAGCGCCGCTGCCTTTGCGTTCGAACAGACCGCGGCCTTTGTCCTCAATCTTGTCCTGCAGTTCATTATTATGCAGAAGATCGTCGGAGGTCCTGATAAGCCATGCCTCAAGGCCTTTCCTCTGTTCGCTTTCCGGCTCCTTCAAGGCGTTCAGATATTCGAGGCCTTCGGTTAGAAGCCTCGAGGAAAGCTTCATTGGAGAGACCTGCGATACTTCGGCCAAAGCCATTGCAAGCCTGAAGAACATTTTCCTTCCTGCAGTTTCCTTTTCCGCATTCCTTGAGATACCCGCATATATGTCCGATACAAAATTATTGACATGCTTTCCGAATTGCGGGAAGAGCATGAATTCCTTGATTTCCTCGACTGTCCGTTTTATGAGCCTTTCATCGGTCAGATTCGTGGACAGCCATTCTACCGCTTCTGAAATAAGGGGCGCCAGTTTGATGTTTTCAGTGTTATCCTTAAGGAGTTTCCGTAAATATTCCCCAGTTTCTTCCATATCAATGCCCGACAGCATATCGCTGACGATCTTGTTGGCGAGCTTTTTTATTTCTTCCTTGCCGGAGTTGTCGTCAAGATAGCGTATTATGCTTGCTGAAAAGCTGAAGTTTTCGAATTTTTCCAATATGGCGTCTTTCGTAAGCAGCTCGTCCTCGACCATGAATACCAGGGAGTTGAACAGCTTTTCCCTGCTGTGCTGTACTATTTCAGTCTTAAAAGGGATGCCCAGAGGTTTTCTTGTCAGCGCCGTTACTCCGAACCAGTCCGCGAACCCGCCGATCATGGACGCGCTGAACAGCGCGGTGAGAAGCCCGCCGGCAAAGCTGCCGCTGAAGGGCAGCACTAAAAGGAAGCCTATTGTTACGATTATTAGTATGATCGATGCAATATACCGGTTGTTCTTTTTCAAAAGCCTATCCTTTCGTATTTTATATACCATATAGTATTTACGATAAAGCAGCGGTTAAGTTTGCAATAATTCAATAAAAACATACCAACATTATACTATATACTATGATAAAATTGGTATAAGCAGTTTTGCGAGGAGGTCACTCAATATGATCAGGGAGAGTTTTCTGAGATTCATATACCAGGCGGCCAGCATGCAGCGCTGGAACGACCATAACAGGCCGAACAAAGGTTTCACGGAATTGGACAAGCAGGCCCAGAAGCTGTTTTTTGCCTATGTGATCGGGCGTTATGAAGAAGAGACGCAGGCCGTGGACTGGACCGCGCTGATAGAAGGCGCCTTGTTCGAGTTTTTTCAGCGTTCATTGCTGACTGACATAAAGCCGCCGATATTTCACATGCTGATGGAAAAGCACGGCGAAAAGCTGAACGACCTTGTCATGGAGAAGCTTCTCGACCTTGGGCTGTATGACATACAAAATGGCTTCGGCGAAAGGATGCGCGGCTATCTTTACGATCCCGGATACAGCCGGCATGAGAAGAGGATTTTAAGCGCATCGCATTACATGGCGACAAAATGGGAGTTTGACATCGTATACCGCATGAGTACGGGCTTTTTCGGCATAGAGGAAACAAAGCGGAGCATCGAAAGGCAGCTCGAGGAGCATCAGAATATAGACGGCGTAAGGAAACTGGTATTCAACCGCGAGGCTGTTGACTTCCTCAACCTGGTGGGGCAGCTGAGATTCCAGCAGAGATGGGCGCAGACACAGAGGATACCGGAGACCTCCGTAGCCGGACACATGCTGATCGTTGCGCTGCTGACCTACATACTGACACTGCAGATAGATGCGTGCGAAAAACGCAAGTATAATAACTTTTTTGCAGGGCTGTTCCACGATATGCCCGAGGTACTTACGAGGGATATAATCTCGCCTGTCAAGAATTCCATAGAAGGCCTCGGCGGCCTGATAAAGACGATAGAAGACATGCAGATGGAGGAAGTCCTGCTGCCGCTGCTTCCGCAAGGCTGGAGGCCTGAGATAAGATACTTTACCGCGAATGAATTTGCCGACAAGATCATACTCGACGGAAAGACAATTGAGGTAAATACCGAAAAGATCGGCGAGTATTACAACGAGGACGGATTCTCACCGGTTGACGGCAGCCTTATAGAATTCTGCGACAAGCTTGCCGCATACATGGAGGCTTACCTGTCCATCAAGCACGGCATATCTTCAAAAAACCTGCTTGATGGGCACCGGGATCTGTACGAAAATTTCGGGCACAAGAAGATAGCCGGCATGGATCTGGGTATGCTGTTCGACTATTTCAGGCTCTAGACGCGGCATGGGACAGAGATATACTGCGGGCTTCAGACCGGACGGTCAGGGACAGAGATATACTGAGGGCTTCAGACCGGACGGTCAGGGACAGAGATATACTGCGGGCTTCAGACCGGATGGTCAGGACAGAGATATACTGAGGGCTTCGACAGGATGGTCTGGACAGAGATATACTGCGGGCTTCAGACCGGACGGTCAGGGACAGGCAAATACGGTGAGGTGGCTTTATCCCGAACGCATCTATTGCCCGCATACCGAGGACAAACACTTTTGAGGATGGACCAATGAATAAATACATGGGCTTTTATGAACTTAAAAATATTAGTATACCGACAGTACCATGGCAGCGGTTCGAGGCAGGGATTAGACTGGATCCGGAACTTTTATGGACTGTTAGGACCGCCGTGGAGAGCGGCGGCGATACGAACCTGCCCAGGGCTGTAGGTGTTACAGCGGCTGAGGCCGAGAAATCGGGCGGACAATTCCTGGAGTATTTTGCCGGCCAAGGTATCGTAATCTATTATCCTTACTTCATAGCTGAAAAAAGCGGTGTGATCGACATTGCCGGCGACAGGATCGTCATTGAGGCTGTTGACAGCGATTTGTGGAATCTTGTGACCGACGGCAAAAGAGATGTAACAGTAATAGTGCCTAAAATAGCACCTAAAATAGCACCTAAAATAGCGCCTAAAGAGGTATCCGGCGGCATAAGCTTTATTGGCAACAGGTCATTCCTCAGTGATGCTGAACTGTCCGAGCTCCTTAAGTATTCCTCGGTAATAAGGGGAAGGTTCAGGGATGAGATCAGCGAGGGCAGATCCGTTGCCGCCGAATGGAGCTACGCCTATAATACCGATATAAACCATAAACCTGTCGGGGGCAGGTATCTGGTCTTTTACGAATTGAGGAGCGTATAGGTTCATATGTATCAATTTCAGCCAGCGATATCAGCGAGCGATTTCTACCGATGGTATCAGCCACACGGATTCAGGCAGACGGTGCTTACATCCGCACGCAGACCGCTCACGTGGAAATGCTGATACCCGTTCCTGGTCGCTCACGCTGATCAGTCACGCGTAGATCGCTCCGGTGCAGAACGCTCCGGTGCAGACCGCTCATGCAGATCGTTCACGCAAATCGTCCCATGCGATCGCTCTCGCTATCGTTCTCTCGCTCATGCAGGCCGCTCCGATACAGATCGCTCTCACTATCGTTCTCTCAGATCGCTCACACTGACCAATCATGCACAAATCGCTCACGTCGATATGCCGGTGCCTGTTCCGGCGCTTGTTCCGCGTGTTTTCCTGCCGCCCGGTATAAACGGAAGGTACAGCAGTATGAAAAGCAACAGCGCCACGGTTTCCAGCGATAGTATATACCAGGGCCATGGCCCAAGCAGGTTCAGAAGCGTTCCGCCTTCAGGCTTGCGGCTGAGGAAGAGGTAATTTCCTTTGGTGAGCATATTCACAGGATAGATCAGAAGAGCATACAGGTTTGTTATCAGAAATGTCTTCAAAACCGATCTTTTAGACGGCCTGAAGCCTTCGACCGATATCATGTAGATGCATGTCAGCAGTATGACGGCATGTGAGACAAAAAACTGGTAAAATACAAAATGAGGAAATGTATAGGGGCCTATATCCGGGGTCAGAATGGCCTGCGTAGCGCCTCCGACTCCCCAGTAATATAGCAGTTCGGCAAGTAGCTGGCGCTTCGTAAGTAAAACCGCGATCGTGAGAAACAGCGAAAGATCGCATAGCTGCAGAGGCAGCGTAACTTCGGGCGACCACTCTCCCGAGACCGTATACCATATATAGATCGATGCCTGCTGCAGTGTAATAAATGCGGCAAAAACATACCTGAAATACTTTTTTGACCTGTCCGTTGAGAAATGTTTCCTGCAAAGCAGCAGTGCGGTGCAGGCAATGATTATGACTGCTATGGATATAAGATGCGGCGCGGTATACGAAACCATATATCCGTTGCTTGGACCGAAAGATATCCAACCCTCCACTTGACCACACCCCCCCAATCCACTTAATTATATCACGCCGTCACCGTTATAAAAATCAGATTGTACAGGTTTCTCATGCTATTGCGCCTGAATATATTGATAATGATAAACGGCCGCGCCTTAACGAAGCTTGGGAGATAAATTATGGGCAGGAAAAGAACCGGGAAGGAAAAAAGCATGTCGGAATACGCCTCATCGCGGATACCGGCCGGAGCAATAATACAGTTTATTTTTTACGAGGACTTCGACAATGACGGTGTAAAGGAAGCAGTTATAGGATTCTCCAGGTTTTCGCCGTTTCCGCCCGATTCAGCCATACTTCTCATCAAGTGTCAGGGAGAAGAATTCAGGCATATCTGGCTTCCGTTGACCGATAATACGTTCCTGCCCGATCAGACCGGAATAATTGATAATGCGGCTGTAGCCGACACCGACAACGACGGCACGCCTGAACTCATCGTATCAAGGACCCTGAACAACGAACATGAAATAGAAGTTACGGTCTATGACTGGAATGGAGACAACTTTTCACCTGCCTGGCGCAGCAGTGATACTTTTTATCACGGCAGTATGGAAGTAGAAGATACAGATAACGACGGTATTCCCGAAATAATTATCGAATACGGTGTTGAAACAGAAAATGAATTGATCGAGTGCAGAGATTCCTGCTACCATATCAGGGCAGGCTGTTCCTTTAAGTGGGACGGCGCTTCCTATATCCGTTCCGGGTATAAAGTCCGGATGCCTTATATAAGCTTCAATGCTGCTGCTGATTTTCTGCTGGCTGTCTGGGCAAGAGATTTCGAAAAAACATATGAAAATGTTGTCCTCCCGGGTTTTTTAGGGTTGGAAGGATTGGACGACAGCAGCCCTGCAGCTTTTAAAAGCTATCTTGAAAAAAAGGTGCTACCTGTAATGGGTAGAAATCTTGAAAAGGGCAAACTAGTTCCTGCCGAACCAAGCGACACGTGCTGCCAGTTTTATGGGGCTGCGGATACTTTCAGCGTAGACCTTGTTCGTGTAAATGGCCGTATGATGGTATGCGGTCTCAATATAATCAAAATAATTTAAAATTCCTGATTATTTAATATTATTTTCATAATGTGGAACCTGCGCATGTTAGAATTCGTCAAAATCCATATAAGCGCCGGATGTATTTTATTGTATACATAGTTTAACTATGGTATTATACTATTAGGCAAATCTTAACTTATTTGATCTGTTTCGGCTTTACAGAAGATGAGGGGGTATACATATGGAAAATACCATAAAAATAACATTTTCCGCAGCAACCCACATAGGAGCCGCATGTACGGTAAATAACGACAGGATATTCGCCAATGGCAGGTACATTTATCAAAGCCCTGCCGATTTCGCACAGATCTCGCTGGATGTCAGCGACGAGAAGTGCTTTTTTGCGCTTTCCGAATTCATGGAAGATGATGAATCCGGTATATCGCTGACAAACGACCTTAAGAAATTTCATCAGAAGATTAAAGGCAGTACCAAGGATATACATATAAAACTCGACGAGCTCGTACAGTGCGTCGAGCAGTCGAGCAACCTGCTTCACAGCATCTCGCTCGGCGAAAACTATTTCAAGGACAGAAAGCCGTCATTTGCCGGGATACTTATCGATAGTGGCAGCATAGCAGCGGTTAACCTGGGCAACTGCAGGATATACAAGCTGGAAGGTGAAACCTTCAAGCTCCTTGTCAATGACTATAAAAAGGCTGAACGTCTTCTGAAGATGGGCATAATAAGCAACGAACAGGCCGAAATGCTGTCGGGGCAGCAAAAAGCCCAGGAGGAAGGCATTTCAACGGTCAAGAAATCGGATATAAATCCGCTCAAAGAGGGTGTGATTTACCTAGTCTGCAGCAAGGGCCTGACCGATGTCGTCAATGAAGACATGATATACGATATAATGTCGTCGGGCGACGATCCGGATAAAATAGCCGGCAGTCTTGTAGAGGAGGCTTACAATAAAGAATCTGAAAATAATATAACTGCAATAGTCATCAAGATCGATAGAATCGGCGGGGAAGAGGAAGACCTGGCAATGCCGAGGGTGAACCAGTACAGGAATTCGAGGCCGATCCCGAGTTCAATTCCGCCTAGGAATGCAAGGGTTGTTGCGGGTAGGCATAAAAAATCTGTTGACTTTGGGAGAATAGCATCAATGGCGGTGCTTTTCATATTGATAACGGCGGTCCTGTACGGCGGCTTCAAACTATGGATGATGCTCAGCGGAAGAGACGCCCAGGGTACAACTTCACAGCAGGAGATAACGCTGCCGGGCGAGGGTACGGCTCTTGAAGACACGACCATACCTGATGTCACATCGGACTACGAAGATACCGCAATAGACGTAAACGACACTACCACCGATAGCCCGGTCGATACCGAAAGCGCCGGAAACGGCGGCAGCGGTGCCACCGGCGCAGGTACAGGCAGCAATAGCGGAACAGGCTCCGGAAAGGGTACTGGAACAGGCTCCGGTAAAAGCACCGGCGCGGGCTCGGACAAGTCGGGCAGCAGCCAGGCCGGTTTGGATGGGACTACGTACGTAGTAAAAGCAGGTGATATGCTGATGAATATCGCAAAGAAATTCTATGGGAATGAAAACAAATA
>JAEYOM010000127.1 GCA_023411715.1 Bacillota bacterium
CAGCCACTTGCTGGTTTTTCAAGGACAGAGCTACCGGCTCACTCACTCCACCATGAAATCCCATTAATGTGAAAGGGGTGCTCGGAAAATTAAGTTCCGGACTGCAAGAAATTTATGTTGCCAAAAACAAAAAACTATTTCTTTTAACAAATTAAGATATGTATTAATGCCTTGAGATAATCCACTTATATAATAAACTGTATGTGACTTATATGTTATAGCACTATATGAAGCTCCAAATACACTTAAAAGCTCATAATAATTACTAAGTTTTGGACTTGATTTACTTCTAATTATCAAAATATGTTCAATAAAATGTGATATCCCATTATTATTTTCATTTTCATTAACACTTCCTTGGTTTACAACAACTCCAACTTTAACAACCTTAGTATTTTTTTCACAATGAAGAATAACTTTCATACCATTTTCAAGAAAAAAGTTCATAATTTCATACAAGAAAGATACCCCCAATTATAGTCTCCAATTTCTGAAGCTAATTACTAATTATCCTTTTTGCAGTATTTTTTGTATTTTCTGTACCAAAATGCTTTGTTGATACAATTATACCTATTTTATCCATAGATTGCAACATATTATAACAAATTTTAAATAATTAAATGAGATAGTAAATTCCACCCCATGTAATGTAGAATTTAGCCTTTTATAGAATACATATGCAATACATCTGAATAGGAAAGGAGTTTTTTATGTCGAGAGAATTAGGATAAATCAAGTCACATAACACAGATTATCCTTCCTGCTTTTTCACAGGAATTAATGTATTGGAAAGCAACAGAACTAAGGTCAAGTATAATGCTCCCATAGGGTGAGACACAAAAAGAAGAAAATAAGTTATAATGGAAGCATGAACAAACGAAACAATTACAGTGCAGAATTTAAAACCAAGGTAGTATTGGAGGTGCTTCAGGAAGAACTCTGCAAAGGTAATATCACTGAGATCTATCGATACGTCGGCTTCATTTAATAAGTCAGGATCATAAACTTCTAAACTTTCAGCCAATGTTTTAAACGCCATAAAACCGAGTGTACCTTTTAGTTTTATCAATTGTGTACCCCACCATTATATAAAATGAATTCCATATAATTATAGCACAAGAATATATTGGTCCAGAACCACGTTTTTAAAGTTATGGTGTAAGTCGCCATCTATTATTGGATAAATGATTGTGGAAATTGTCAGTTGGGACATAAAGAGCAGTAAAAAACAGCGCAAGGAGAAATCCATACGCTATCCAGTTAGGTGAGCAACTAATCGTTCATTTTATAAAGCACACGAAAAAACTAAATTATAAATATAACTATAATAAAGTTCATATTACAGTTCATTCACTCAAAAAATTTTTTTTAGTTTTTTTTAGAAATTATATATCGGAATAAACCGAAAACCTTTTAAGCTTATCCGATAAACCGGAATATCTCAACATTTCGCGTTCATTTCCAACCATTTCGTACAAAAATGCCTCGTCGCCTACCAGTACGACCATGTTCCTCGCCCTCGTGACTGCCGTATACAGCAGATTCCTGGTCATCAGCACCTGTGGTCCAGGGAAAACCGGCATTACAACGACCGGGAACTCCGAGCCCTGGCTTTTATGGATCGTAACGGCATAAGCGGGTTCTATTTCGTCCAGTATGCTGTAATCATATACGGCAAGCCGGTCATCGTCAAAAAGAACCTCGATATTCATCGAATCCTCGTCGATTTTTCTGATAGTACCCATGTCTCCGTTAAATACGCCATTCCCATCGACAAGTCTATTGTCAGGCTTTTCCCACCTGAGGTTATAATTGTTCTTCACCTGCATTACCCGGTCGCCTTCGCGGAATATGCCGTTTTTCGAAGCCTTTTCAGCCTTTTTGCGATCCGCGGGATTCAGAATCTTCTGAAGCTCGATATTGAGGCTGGCAACTCCGGCCGGACCTTTCCTGGTCGGAGACAGCACCTGGATATCTTTCATCGGGTCGAATCCATAGGTATCCGGAAGCCTTCTGCTACATAGATCCACGACGGTACGGACTATCGCGTCGAACCCGCTCCGCGGCAAAAAGAAGAAATCCTTATCCTTAGCATTCAGTACCGGCGCCTCTCCCCTGTTTATCCTGTGAGCATTTACCGTTATCATGCTTTCGCCCGCCTGCCTGAATATCTCAGCCAGTCTGACCGTTTTTACGGCGCTGCAGCCGATAATATCCAAAAGTACGCTCCCGGCGCCTACAGACGGCAGCTGATCCGCATCGCCGACCAGGATCAGCCTGGCTCCGGGCGGGACGGCTTTAAGCAGGTGGTTCATTATCAATGTGTCGACCATCGACATTTCATCTATTATTATGACGTCAGCTTCAACGGGGTTTTCCTCGTTGCGTTGGAACAAAAGCTCGTTTTCGTCGCCTGTGTATCCTATTTCAAGCAGCCTGTGGATAGTACGCGCTTCAAACCCGGTCGCCTCTGACATCCTCTTGGCAGCGCGCCCTGTGGGGGCCGCAAGCATTATTCTGCAGCCGTCGTCCATCAGCAGCCTGATAATACTTTTGATTATCGTTGTCTTCCCGGTGCCGGGGCCGCCGGTGATGACCAGTACGCCGTTTGTCATGGCTTCCCTGATGGCTTCCCTCTGCATTTGCGCCAGCTGTATGCCTTCCTCCGACTGAATCTTTTCAAGCTTGTCCTCAAAATGCTCGAGGCCCGCCTCAAACCGCTGCTGTGAAAGAGCCAGAAGTCTCTTGCAGACACCCTGCTCGGCATTATAAAACGAGGTTAGATACACGCGTGTCAAGTCGTCGAACTTTTCCGTTACGACGGCCCTATCAAATATCAGTGTTATCAGGGCATCCTCCACATCCTGCTCATAACTGCCCAGGAGCTCCTGTACACGCTCCTTCAGTATGCTTTCAGGCAAATATGTGTGGCCGCTCGACGAGGCATGTGTCAAAATATATTTGATACCGCTTTTAATCCTGAACTTTGAGGCAGGGTCGATCCCCAGCTTCATGGCTATTGTATCGGCTGTCTTGAAACCTATGCCGAAGACTTCCTCGCAAAGCCTGTATGGGTTTTCCTTTATCCTTGAAACGCCTTGATCCGCGTAAGCCTTGTGTATCTTAATACAAACGGAGGGACTTATGCCATATTCCTGCAGAAACATGACGATTTCCCTTAGGCTCCTCTGCTCATCCAATGCCTGACCGATTGCAATTGCCTTGTCAAGGCTTATACTTTTTATCTCTGACAGCCTTTGCGGCTCGGCGCTGATCACCTCAAGCGCGGACTGTCCGAATTTCTCCACTATTTTAGCCGCTGTTGCCGGTCCGACCCCCTTTACGATACCTGACGAAAGGTATTTTTCAATGGCGTCGGACGTTTTAGGCATTACCTTTTCATACAATTCCACCTTGAACTGCTCGCCATAGTCGGGATGTGTGACCCAGCGGCCGCTTGCCCTGATCGTTTCTCCGGCATTGACGAACGGCATATACCCTACGGCGGTAAAGCCCTTTTTACCCTTTACCTCGCATACCGTATATCCGTTGGAATCGTTTTTATATATTATATCTTCTATCGTTCCCTCTATTGCAATAAGATCCATTGTCTCCCACAGCTACACCGTGTCAGCCAGGTGTACTCTTTCGAATCGAAGGTATGGCTCCGGATTTGTCATCTCTAATATATTAGTATATATCACTTTGTGAAGGGTGAAAAGATGTTGAAGCCGTCATAGATATGAGCTCTGTCCATATATGGCAGTACTTCTATGCTGGAAAAATTTTTTTGCAGTTTATCAAGCAGCTCATTTGTCTTATCTTTGGAATCCATATCGACAAATATCACTTTTTTATCCGACAGCATTTTTGCCTGAATATCTTTTTTTACTGCGTTCCTGACTATGTATTCTATCTGTTCCTCTGCGTTCTGTACAAGTATCACCACCCTTACCTCCGGGCGGATGCCTGAAACCCTGCAGCGGACAGATTCCGCTATGCCCGATATCAGTGCGAGCAGTCCATATGCGGCAAGAATACAGACAATACACAGCAGCAGGTTATATAACATACTGAACCACCTCTATAAGTCGCTTGGACTAAAACGCATCGGTTCATAAGGAAATTTTTCGGTTGTAGAAAAATTTCCTTACTTCTGCTACGTTTCAACGAGGCTGGAGATATGTTCAAGATGTGGACGACATTTTCCGCCTCGTTATAATATATTCAGATAATTTGAAAAATGTTCTTCAAGACGTATATGGCATTGTCTTTTACATTACACAATGTGGTATAATATGAAATATGGAACACGATTTTGCTGAGTTAGTGTAAAATAATGACCTTTTCGGGCACATAACCGCCAGGTAAATAGACGGTTTAGAAAACTGAATAGGCCGGAATCAGCTCAAAAGATAAATAACATACATACATCCGAAAAAATTGCTGTTAGAGCCTGGCTTCGACCTAATATGCAAGGAGACACCAATGATTCGAGTACCGCTGGCCCAACTGAAACCGGGCATGAAACTGGCCAAGGACGTCAGATTGAGAGACGGGAGATTGCTTCTTCTGTCAGGTTTCATAGTAAAACCTCTGTACATAAGAAAGTTGAAAGCCTTCAATGTAAACGATGTGTTCATTGAAGACGGTCCATTTACCCCGATAGAGGAGTTTGAAGAGGAAAAATTATATAATCACGCGGCCATCACGATCAAGAACATCTTCTCGATGGCAAAGAAAAATGAACATGCCGATCTTTCGATTGTCAGGGATACTGTCAGTGATATACTAAACAAAGTCATAGAAAATGAGACCGTCATGCTGCAGCTTACCGGCATACGCGATATCGATAATTATACCTTCCTTCATTCAGTTGACGTCTGCATTTACTCGATCATTATAGGCAAGAGGCTCGGTTATGGCAAAGAGCCGCTTATGTCGCTGGGATTGGGAGCAATTCTGCACGATATAGGTAAGTGCAAAGTACCCCTCGAAATATTGCAGAAGCCGGATAAATTGACGGATGAAGAATTTCACCAGATGAAACTGCATACTGTTTACGGCTGCGAAATAATCAAAAACTCATATCACTTAAGCGCCAAGGTAGCCAATATAGCATTCCAGCACCACGAAAAATGGGATGGAACGGGTTATCCCATGGGCTTGTCGTCCAATGCGATAGACCCGCTCGCAAGAATAGTCGCACTGTCTGACGTTTACGACGCGCTTACTTCGGACAGGGTCTACAAAAAAAGAGAACTGCCGCATGTAGCAGCCGAATATATCAAAAATAATGCGGGCGTTCTCTTCGATCCGTTCATCGTCGACCTTTTCATAAACAGTATAGCCGTATACGGCGAAGGAACGCTGGTGCTCCTGAATACCGGGGAGTTCGGCAGCGTTATTTCACCCGGTAATTTAGCAAACGGGACAAAGCAAAAGATAAACGTATTTTCGAACAAATCGGGGCCTCCGGTCCTCCAGCCTTATATAACCGACCTGAACGAGCGCAAGGACGCAGAAATAGTGGAGATATTCCTGTGAAACGCAGAAACGCAGGGGGGTTCTTTTGCCTCATCTTTACTGCGTTTCAGTTGCCCGTGCGTCAGCAGGGAAACGCAGGGGCGGTTCTTTTGTGTCATCTTTACTGCGTTTCAGTTGCCCGTGCGTCAGCATATGGCATGCGGGTTTTTTGGTAAGATACCGAAGGTCAGCTCACCCAATCGCCTCCTTTTAAAAATTGCTTTGATTTCTATTTTAAAGCGTAGTAAGCTTGTAACGGAAAAGATTATTGAGGAGGCAGCGAAGGCGAATAATGGAAGTGACAATTGAAAATATACCGGCATATCGGATAGCTTATATAAGGCGGATCGGTCCATATGGAATCGATAATGTGCAAACTATGCAGGACTTGAAGGAATGGGCAAAATCGAATAATTTGTTAAACGGCGAATCAATAATTCTTGGTATTGCTCAGGATAATCCTCAGACTACCAAACCTGAAGACTGTCGATATGATACCTGCATTGTTGTTTCAAAAGAATATTCAAAAACTGACGACTCTGTAAAAGAAGGTAGTACTGCCGGAGGAAAATATGCCGTATTCAAAATCGATCATACGGCAGAAGCGGTTCAGAAAGCGTGGATGGATATTTTCCCGGAACTGGCAAGGCAAGGATATGTATTGGACGAAGCAAGGCCGATAATCGAAAGGTATGCTGTCCAGATGGTCAATGATCATTATTGTGAAATTTGCGTACCCGTCAGGTACTGAGCAGCCGAGGGAGACATTTATATAAACAGGAGTTGGAAGCATGGCGACACTTTTACTTATTATTATTTATTTATGCTTTATCGGGCTCGGTCTTCCCGATTCGCTGCTAGGCACAGCCTGGCCTGAAATGTATGTTGACCTTAATATTCCGGTATCGATGGAGGCGATCGGAAATGCTGTTATTACCGTGGGTACGATCATTTCAAGCCTGAACGCCGCAAGACTGATACAAAAACTCGGTACATTCCGGATAGTAGTAATAAGCACACTGCTTACAGCATGTGCAATTTTAGGCTATGGACTTGTACCTGATTTTTATTGGGTGCTGTTGTTGGGTATTCCCTTAGGGTTAGGTGCCGGCGCGATCGATACCGCGCTGAATAACTTTCTTGCGATACATTACAAGGCAAGCCACATGAACTGGCTCCACTGCTTTTGGGGAGTCGGCGCAATGACGGGGCCTGTAGTGATGTCGGTCTTTATAACCAGGCAATTGGGGTGGCGTTACGGGTATTTTACAATCGGTGCTGTACAAATGGCCATTGTCGTAATATTGCTAATATCGATTCCAATATGGAAAGCCCATGAGGAGATGAGTACCGGAGAAGAGCCGGTAGTCCTGAAATTCTTTGACCTGCTGAAGGTGAAAGGCGTAAAACTGGCGATGCTGACATTTTTATGCTACTGCGCAACCGAGTACACCATCGTTTGCTGGGGAAGCACATATCTCGTCAAGTACCGGGAAGTATCCACCGCTACCGCTGCAAGCTGGATCAGCATATATTATCTCGGTATTACAGTCGGAAGAATGCTTTGCGGTTTCATTGCCTTGAAAGTCAATAATAGAAAACTAATCGGCGTCGGTCTGTTTACCGTCCTGTTGGGCGCTGTGATCCTGATGCTTCCGCTTCCCCCGTTTGCTGCGCTTTTAGGACTTGCTTTAGTGGGCTTCGGCTGCGCGCCGGTATTCCCCGGGATGATTTCTGAAACCCCCAAACGTTTTGGAAATGGGTTATCACAGGCAGTTATCGGTGTCGAAATGACATCAGCTTATATAGGCGTGCTCATACTCCCAGTGTTTTTCGGATTTCTGGCGGCTCGCATAAGCATGGCTTTGATCCCGTTTTTCTTAGCATTTCTTGTTGTCATAATGCTTATCTCTACGACCTTGCTCAATAGAATGAAGAGTGAATAAAGGCCCTGCAGGGCTCCGCGGGCATCTTAGTACAGAAATGTCTGATATTTATTGTCAGACGGCAAGATATGGTATATAATGGATCGAAAATAGTCGGTTTTGTTTTATGGAAGAGAGATTTAGCCATGAAAAATCTGAAAGTGGCTTTATTGCAGCTTATGCCCGAGGAAACCTTGGATGGCAACCTGCAAAAAGGATTGAAGTATTGCAGAAAATCAAAGGAAGCGGGCGCGGATATTGCATTGTTTCCTGAAATGTGGAGCGTCGGTTACAACATTCCAGAAGATATTGATGAATTGAAAGCAAATGCTATTGTTACTGATAGTGTATTTATCAATTCGTTTGGTAAACTTGCAAAAGATCTGAATATGGCTATTGGAATTACTTTTCTTGAGCAGTACAAGCCGTTGCCACGAAATACCCTCTGCCTGTTTGACCGTTTCGGCAACAATGTACTCACATACGCAAAGGTACACACCTGTGATTTTGACGATGAACGCAGATTGACAGCAGGTGATGATTTTTACGTTGCCGACTTAGACACGGAACAAGGCAATGTAAAAATCGGTACGATGATTTGCTATGACAGAGAATTCCCGGAAAGCGCGAGGATTCTTATGTTAAAGGGCGCTGAGATAATTTTAGTACCAAATGCTTGTCCTATGGAGATAAACCGCCTTTCACAATTGCGAGCAAGAGCATACGAAAATATGGTTGGTATTGCAACTGTTAATTATCCACAAGGCAAGCCTGACTGTAATGGTCATTCTTCTGCGTTTGACGGGATCGCGTACAGGCCCTCGGATTCCTGCTCAAGAGATACGCTTATTATTGAAGCCGGCGAGCGAGAAGGGATTTATATGGCTGACTTCCCTATTGATGAAATCAGAGAATATAGAAGTCGCGAAGTACATGGCAACGCATATCGTCATCCACGGAAATATAAGTTACTTGTTTCTGAATGCATTAAAGAGCCTTTCGTTAGAAAGGATTACAGAGAATAGAAAAAGAAAGTAAAATCTATTTCGCATAGAGGGAGATCCCTGTATGAAAGCTAAAGCACAGCGCTTAGCGAAGTAAAAGCAATCGAATATGATGCGAAATCAGGTAATAGAGGAGTTTCATATTCCTTATTTAATCAAGGTGAATTGAGGCAAGCTTTGAGAATAGCAAAGATAATGGTTTAAAGAATATATTATGACAATCGCTTGTTCAAGGATATCATGCTTTTGGGATCTGACTCGGAGATGGTAATTACAGGAGGAAATTATGCTCGATAGTAAAGGATTTGATCTGTGGTCCAGCAGTTACGATCAAAGTGTAGCAAACTCAGAGGGTTATCCCTTTGAGGGATATTATGATGTTTTGAAATACGTATATAACCAGATAGGAAATTGTATGTCGGACTCTGAAATATTAGATATTGGCTTCGGTACCGGCACACTCACTAATAGGCTATATCAGGATGGAACAATAATTTACGGCATTGATTTCTCATCCGATATGGTTAATATAGCAAGGGAGAAAATGCCGAACGGCTACTTTTTACAGGCTGATTTTTCTCAAGGATTACCTGCAGAATTAACAGGTAAAAAGTATAACTGCATCATTTCTACATATGCCATCCATCATTTGGATAATAAGGCTAAGGCGGATTTGATTAAAGAATTAAAGGTACTTTTAAAACCAGGTGGACGTATCATTATAGCAGACGTGGCATTCAAGACAATATCTGATTTTAAGAAGTGCAAGCTGAAAAATATGAACCGATGGGATGATGATGAGATTTATATCGTTATGGAAGAAATCTATGATTTACTAAAAGATAAAGGTTTAAATTTTACCTATAATCAAATCTCATCATGTGCAGGCGCATTAATTATAGATTAGAGGGGCTCTATATAGCGTAAGGCATTTTCTAACAATGCTTTACGCAAGGCGCTGTATGAAGTATGTATAAAAAGGGTGTTCACGGGGTCATTACTGCCATACCGTCCCACCGGTCGGCAAGCGCCGCCAGAGAGAAGGGCTCTGTAGATTCCTAACATAAGGAGTGACGTTATAGTTGCTGCAGGGTATTTACATAGGAGGGAGGTGGTAACATGAGTAACGTATTATATACCAAAGCCATGCTTGCGACCAGCCCACGAGACAGGACTTCTAACCCTGATTCATATAATACCCCGAAATAAGCTTGCCAGTACGTGCTTGGGAACACAACCGGAGCAGACAGCGGCGTCGATCCGACCCGAGCCAATTCCCTAAGCAGGATCGGCAGAGGGCGATCCGACCCAGGCCAATTCCTAAACAGGATCGGCAGACAGTGCTCCGATACTCTAGACAAAAAATCGCCGGCATAGTTTATACACCGGCGACCCCCATTGATGTTTCTTTTAACTTATCTTTCAGCTTACATATCCATTGCCGCATTTTTCAGCAATTCCGCCTTGTCGGTCCTCTCCCAGGACAGATCGATATCGGTCCTTCCGAAGTGTCCGTAAGCCGCGGTCTGTCTGTAGATCGGCCTTCTCAGATCCAGTGACTGGATAATGCCCGCAGGCCTCAGATCGAAATATTTCTGAACAAGCTTTACCAACTTCTCTTCGGGAAGCTTGCCGGTACCATAGGTATCGATAAGGATCGATACGGGCTTTGCAACACCTATTGCGTAGGCAAGCTGAACTTCCACCTTACGCGCAAGGCCTGCAGCGACCAGGTTCTTCGCGACATAACGCGCGGCATATGCAGCCGAACGGTCGACCTTCGTCGGATCCTTTCCCGAGAATGCTCCGCCGCCATGCCTTGCATAGCCGCCGTAAGTGTCAACTATTATCTTTCTTCCCGTCAGACCGGAGTCACCCTGAGGACCTCCTACGACAAATCTGCCGGTAGGATTTATCAGGAATCTTGTTTTATCGTCGAGCAACTCCGCGGGTATGACCTTTTTTATGACCAGCTCTATCATATCCTTTTCGATCGTATCGTGTGTTACTTCGGGTCCGTGCTGTGTCGATATTACAACGGTATCAACTCTGACCGGCTTGTCGCCGTCATATTCCACAGTTACCTGTGATTTGCCATCCGGCCTCAGATAATTCAGCGTACCGTCCTTTCGGACTTCAGAAAGCTTCCTTACAAGCTTATGTGCGAGTGATATGGGCATAGGCATCAATTCGGGAGTCTCGTCGCAGGCGAAGCCGAACATCATTCCCTGGTCTCCGGCGCCTATATCATCAATCTGTGTGTCGCTCATTTCACCGGTCTTGGCTTCAAGAGCCTTATCGACTCCCATCGCGATATCGCCGGACTGTTCGTCTATCGAAGTCATAACCGCGCAGGTCTCACCGTCGAAACCGAATTTTGCCCTGTCATATCCAATCTCGAGGATCGTATTTCTGACTACCTTGGGTATATCGACATAACATTTGGTCGAGATCTCACCCATAACGAGCACCATGCCTGTGGTGACCGCTGTTTCGCAGGCAACTCTGGCATATGGATCCTCGGTAAATATCGCGTCCAGTACCGCATCGGATATCTGGTCGCATATTTTATCAGGATGTCCCTCGGTAACTGACTCTGATGTAAATAATCTTTTTGACATGATCTAATCTCCTTTTCATTTATTAAAATCGGCGGGATCGATCCCATCCCGATCCTTAAGCAATATTAACATTCTGTACAATCAAAAAGCCCCTTCCTGAATAAGAAGAGGCTAAATAGCTTGGTTTCCTCATCTTTCAGGACGCATATCCTGCAGGAATTAGCACCGTGCCTTTCGGCCGGTTGCCGGGGTATCATTGGGCCTTGTCCCTCCACCACTCTTGATAAGGTTCTATTCTGTTTTGTTTATATCACTCTACCATATCGGCTTGCAAGCTGTCAAGTATACTGTCAAGGTTAACTGATGCTGCCGCCTATGCCTGAACCCCGTTGAACAGGGCTTCGAACTCAGCACCCTCGAGCTTTTCCTTTTCGAGCAGGGCATCCGCGATCTTGTGCAGCGTATCCAAATGCTCCTTCAATATCGCAATTGTCTTCTCGTATGCCGAGTCTATCAAATGCTTGACTTCCTTGTCGATCATCGCCGCAACTTCTTCGCTGTAGCTCCTGGTATGGCCGAAATCACGGCCTATAAATACTTCGTCGTTTTCATCGAATACCATGTTCTCGAGATTTTCGCTCATGCCGAACCGGATGATCATGCTCCTGGCAACACTGTTGGCCTGTTTCAGGTCGCTGGACGCTCCGGTGCTGATCTCCCCGAGAACTATATCCTCTGCAGCCCTGCCGCCCATTGCAATGATGATCTCCTCCATAAGCTGCGCCTTGGTCTGGTATGTTTTGTCCTCATCCGGTTTGTGAGCCGTATAACCGCCCGCTCTGCCCGAAGGAATAATGGATACCCTGTCGACCTTGTCTGTGGTGGAGGCTACTTTTACAGCGATCGCATGACCGGCTTCGTGGTAAGCTGTAAGCCTCTTTTCCTTATCGGTCATGACCCTGCTCTTCTTCTCTGGGCCTACTACGACCTTGAAGGTCGCTTCCTTTATTTCTTCCATTTCGATGCGCTTTTTATTCTTTCTTGCCGCAAGAAGCGCAGCCTCATTGAGCAGGTTTTCAAGATCGGCGCCTGTGAAGCCGGGAGTACTCTTTGCCAGTTCCTCGAGCTTAACGTCAGATCCGAGCGGTTTACCCTTTGCATGCACTTTCAGTATCTGCTCACGCCCCTTGATATCGGGCAGTCCGACAAATACTCTTCTGTCGAACCTGCCGGGCCTCAGCAATGCGGGGTCAAGTATATCCGGCCTGTTTGTGGCTGCAAGGATGATGACTCCCTCATTGACGCCGAAACCGTCCATCTCAACAAGCAACTGGTTCAAGGTCTGCTCACGTTCATCGTGGCCGCCGCCGAGACCTGCGCCCCTATGACGTCCGACCGCGTCTATTTCATCTATGAAGACTATGCAGGGCGCGCTCTTTTTGGCCTGTTCAAACAGATCCCTGACCCTTGATGCGCCTACGCCGACAAACATTTCTACGAAATCCGAACCGCTTATGCTGAAGAACGGAACGCCTGCCTCACCCGAAACCGCTTTTGCCAGCAGCGTTTTACCTGTACCGGGAGGTCCGACAAGCAATACACCTTTAGGTATCCTGGCTCCAAGCTCTATGAATTTCTTCGGGGATTTCAGGAACTCGACTATTTCCTTGAGTTCTTCCTTTTCTTCATCCGCTCCGGCAACATCTTCGAAGGTGACTTTTTTCTTGTCGTCCGTATTGATCTTGGCACGGCTCTTTCCGAACGACATGACACGATTGCCTCCGCCGCCCTGCGACTGCTGGAGGAAGAACACCCAGAAGATCACAAAGACCACGATAAGTCCGATAGTAGGAAGTATTGCAACCCACCATGGCGCAGACGGCGGCTTTTCAACGGTAAAATTCTTTACCTTCCCGTCTTCATAGGCCTGAGTCATCAATTGGGTGAAGGAATCAACAGATGATATATAAACTATATATTTTCTAGAACTTGCGCCTTTATTGGGATTGATCAATTCGACAGTAGCTTCGTCGCCCTTCAGTGTAATGCTCTGCACATTGCTGTTCTGTATCTGCGAAAGCATTTCAGTGTAGCTTAGCTGCTGTTGATTGCCTGAACTTGTATATAGCGTAATAAGGAATAAAACTATTACAAATATTACTATATAAAAGCTTAAACCTTTAAAATACTTCAAATATCTCCCTCCCGGAATTCCGGCCGACTTACACTGTCTTCCAGATTATATTATATTAACATAAACGCTTTTAAAACACAATAAAACACTGCCATTTAAACTACATACTGCCTGTTTTGCCTATTTGTCTGCGCAAGTCACATATTTGAGTAAATTTCTCTTTTAAGCGTGCAGACATCGGGCAGATTTCTATATTTGCCGGCATAGTCGAGGCCATAGCCCACTATGAATTTATCCGGAACAACTATGCCATTGTATTCAACTTCGATTTCTACCTTCCTCCTGGACGGTTTGTCAAAAGCCGTGCATATCTTAACGCTCTTCGGCCCCCTAGTATTGAACAGATCCTTCAGGTATCTGAGCGTGAGGCCGGTATCCACAAGGTCTTCGACGATCAGTACATGTTTGCCGCTGACATTGAGATCCATATCTTTTATGATCCGAACGACACCCGATGATCTCGTAGACGCCCCGTAGCTTGAAACCGCTATCAGATCCATATCAACGGGTATCGTTATCTGTCTCATCAAATCGGCGAGAAATACAAAGCCGCCTTTAAGTACGCCTACCAAAATGAGCTCGCTGCCTTTGTAATCCTCCGAAATACGCTTTCCTAGCCGCTCTACCATTTCCCTTATTTCATCGCGGCTAACCAGAATTTCCTCAATATCCCCCAGCATAATCAATTCCTCCGACTGTACTCTAGTTTAAGAATACTTTTAGTATTTTCAGTTACTCTAAATTTATCACTTATTTTATAGCCTACGACCCATACTACTTCATTATCGGCGCAAACAAGCGGGATACTGTCGCGTTTTTCACGCGGCACTTTGATATCGATGAAAAATTCCTTGAGTTTCCTTGTCCCATTTGATTTATAAGGCTTAAAAATATCGCCGTTTTGCCTGTTTCTAATATTTATTCCCTTGTTTATTCCAGCGCAATCAAAATACTGCACTAATGGATTATATCCTAATGTTTCACATTTATCAATATTATCGGCGGATACGACTTCCGCGGATATTTCAGCTCCGAGTTCCGGAACGAGGGTAGTGCCCGGAATATCAATAAGCCTGCTGAAAGAAGGAACAGGCTCTACCTTTACCGTCCCGGAGCCCTCGGTAAACACCCTGAGTATGCCGTAGGATAATACGGCCCTGATACCGTTCGGAAGCTCCGCGCATGAACCTGTACAACCGCCTGATATCAGGTCCGAAAGTATCCTGTAATGCACGCTTCCTATGTTTCTGCTGCTGCCTGAGATGTGGGAAATGGCCAGTTTCATGACTCTGCTGCGGATAGCCGGGTCCATTTCCCTAAGCTTTCCGAGGTCCAGCTCCACCCTGCCCGTTTCTTTGACGCCGGCAGCCTTTTCATAGGCTTCACAAGCGCATGCATCCAGATAGCGGTTGTCTTCAGCAGCATTTTCAGACAGTCTTACAAGGCTGTCCGTCATATTCACTCCGAACTGATCATTGATATAGGGAATCAACCCGAGCCTGATCCTGTTTCGGGTATAATCCTCCCTGAGGTTCGAGCTGTCCGTCCTCGGAAACAGCCCAGCTTCGCTGCAATAACATTCGATATCGCTTCTTTCTATGTTGAGCAGGGGGCGGATGATGTTGCCCCTGATGTGTTCCATCCCGACAAGTCCAGCTGTTCCGGTACCCCTGATGATATGCATCATGACAGTCTCGGCCTGGTCGTTCCTGTTATGCGCGACTGCGATCTTAGACGCGCCGATAAGTTCGGAATACCTCCCGAACTCACTGTATCTGGCTTTCCGCCCGGCTTCTTCTACAGACATGCCTTGTTTTTTCGCAATCGCCGCAACATCTGCATATGAGACAGAAAAGGGGACCCCAAGCTCCCGGCAAATATCCGCCGCGTAGTCTTCATCTGCCTTTGCCTCATCGCCCCTCAACATATGATTGATATGGATAGCGTAAAGCTTGATATGTAATGTATCCACAAGAGAGTGCAGCACATGCAGAAGGCATACTGAATCCGGCCCTCCCGACACACCGATCAGCACGCTTTCACCTTCATCGATCAGGCGGTATGACCGGATAGTATCCAATACTTTCTGATGAAACTGTCTGATAAAACTATCTGTTATATTCATCCTTCTTCAAATTTGCAAATTTTGTATATTCACCGAACCATCTGAGTTCCACCGTGCCGGTCGAACCGTTCCTGTGCTTTGCAATAATGACCTCCGCAACATTTTTCTTCTCGGTATCGGGGTTATAGTAATCATCCCTGTATAAAAACATTACGATGTCGGCGTCCTGCTCTATTGCACCCGATTCTCTGAGGTCGCTCAGCATCGGCCTGTGGTCCGTTCTGGATTCCGGTCCGCGGCTCAGCTGCGACAATGTAACAACGGGCACCTGCAATTCCTTGGCAAGGATCTTTAATGAACGCGATATCTCGGAAACCTCCTGCTGCCTGCTTTCTACCCTTCCCCTTCCCTGCATGAGCTGCAGGTAATCGATAACAACAAGGCCAAGATTCTTCTCAAGCTTGAGCCTCCTGCATTTCGCCCTGATATCCATAACTGAGACACCCGGCGTATCGTCTATATAGATAGGCGCCTCCGAAAGCGGGGCTAGAGCCTGCGCCACCTTATTCCAGTCATCATCCTCGAGCTTGCCCGTACGCATCCTCTGACTGTCTACCATGACCTCGCTGCTGAGCATCCTGTTGACGAGCTGGTCCTTTGACATCTCAAGATTAAAAATTGCCACGGGCACATGCCTCTGAACGGCGGCATACTGGGCTATATTGAGGCCCATCGCGGTCTTTCCCATACCGGGCCTTGCGGCAATCAGTATCAGGTCGGAATTCTGAAGGCCTGCCGTTTTGAAATCAAGGTCGGTGAAGCCTGTCGGCACGCCGGTTACAAAGCTTTTACTATTGTATAGTTCCTCGAGGCGGTTGAAAGTATCCAGCAATACATCCTTTATATGTGTAAAACCCTGGGTGCTTCTTTTCTCCAGTATATCAAAAATGCTTTTTTCAGCCCTGTCTAATACGAAAGCGGCTTCCTCCGACGCGTCGTAACTCATGCCCGCGATATCGGAAGAGGCCTTTATCAGCTTCCTGAGCAGTGATTTTTCCTCAACTATCTTTGCATAGTGCCTGGCATTCGCCGTAGTAGGTACGGCGTCAGTGATGTTCGTCAGATACTCGAGCCCGCCTATGGCGTCGAGCGTCCCGCGCAGCTGCAGCTGCTCCGAAACCGTGATGATATCGACGGGACCTGCTTTTTCAGTGAGGTCAAGTATCGCCTCGCATATTTCCCGGTGATCGTCCCGGTAAAAATCCTCGCTTCGAATAAGTTCCGTTATGGTCGGTATGACGTCCGAATCCAGCAGCATACAGCCGAGCACAGCCTGCTCGGCCTCGATGTTATGGGGAGGTATTCTCCCTAATGTGCTTAAGTCCACTACTAAGGCTCCCTCCGCATGCTTTATTCGTTCTCGATCTTTACGGTAAGCGCAGCGCTGACTTCAGGGTACAGTTTTACTTCGACGCTGAAAGTACCAAGAGATTTGAACGGTTCGGAAAGAACTAACTTTTTCTTGTCTATGTCAAGGTTGAAATCCTTTTTTAGCTTGTCCGAAATGTCCTTGCTGGTGATCGAACCGAACAGCTTGCCGTTTTCACCGGATTTAGTCTTTATAACGACGGCGATCTCCTTGAGCTTATCCGCAAGTTCCCTGGCCTTCGCCAGCTCACGGTCCTTTTTGTTCTTTTCAGCTTCCTTTTTGGTATTCATAATGTTGATGTTACTTGCGCTTGCCTCTGCCGCAAGTCCCCTGGGGAATAAAAAATTCCTGGCATAACCATCGCTTACGTTTACCAGATCTTCCTTTTTTCCTAACCCCTTTACGTCCTGTTTTAAAATGACCTTCATTAAGAACCTCCTTGATTCGGCCGTATCAGCCCTGTATCAGAACCGAGCGTCAAACATTCGGCTTGTTTATCTCTTCTATGTATTCCATTATAGCATATTTCAATTTATCTTTTGCATCATCGGAACTGATCCCCGGAAGTTGGGCGCCGGCAACCGAAAGATGGCCTCCGCCCCCAAGCTTTTCAAGTATCATCTGTACATTGATGTCGCCGAGGGATCTTCCGCTGATCCATATTTCATTGCCTGCATTGCATAAAACGAACGCCGCGATGATCCCCGAAAGGTTAAGTAATTCATCCGCCGCTTTTGCAGCGATAAGCTGCACATTTTTCATGCCCGGCGGGCAAATGGATATAGCGATCTCATTACTGACCATCTCGGCCTTTTTAACTACACTCGATATATTTGTATAAGTCTCGAGATCGTTCTGGAAAAGCTGCTTGACAGCAACAGTATCGACTCCCTGGCGCCTCAGGTAGGACGCCGCTTCAAAAGTCCTGACGCCCGTTTTGAAGGTAAAGTTCTTGGTATCGACCACTATGCCCGCATAAAGCGCTTCCGCTTCTATCTGCGTGAGCTTCAGCTTGTCGTCTATATATTGCAGCACCTCGGTGACCAGCTCGCTCGTTGAAGAAGCGTATGTTTCCTGGTAGGTCAGTACGGTTTCCTGTATGTAGTCGGCTCCCCTCCTGTGATGGTCGATAACGACTACCTGCCCCGTGCTTCCAAGCAGTTCGGGGATCTCGGTAAAGCTCCTGCGGTGAGTATCGACGATGATCAGGAGAGTTTTGCCGTCGACCATTTCCATCGCAGTGTTCCTGCTAACGAACAGGTTCTCGTATTCCTCGTTTTTCTGTATCTTTCCAATAAGCTTTTCGATAGTCGGGTTAACCTTGCTGAGAACTATATAAGCGTCCTTTCCCCTGCTCCTTACTATCCTGTAAATGCCGAGCGAAGCGCCCATCGAATCGATATCGGCGTTCTCATGGCCCATGACAAGTACGTTTTTAGACTGGTCTATAAGTTCGCGCAAGGCAAAGGCGATGACTCTCGCCTTGACCTTGGTCCTCTTTTCGAGCTCCCTTGTTTTTCCGCCGAAGAAGCTGAAGTTCTCGCCGCTCTTTATGACGACCTGATCTCCGCCGCGTCCGAGCGCCAGATCGATGGCTGCAGCGGCATAGCGGAAATTCTCCTCAGGCGAGTTCCCGTTGAGCCCGAATCCAAGGCTCAATGTGACTGGCAGTTTGTTTCCCGTATTTATCTCCTTGACCGTATCAAGTATTTCGAACTTTTTCTCTTCGAACTCCTTCAGGTATTTCTGTTCAAAAAGGAAAATGTATTTATCGCGTTCATATTTCTTCAATATGCCGTTCGTTAAGCTCATCCACTGGACGACCTTCCTGTCGATCTCGGCGAGCATCTGGGGCCTGCTTGCATCAGGCATGCTTTGCATCAGGTCGTCATAATTGTCTATGACGAAAATGCCTGTCATTATCTTTTCTTCATAATAAGCCTTTTTAAGTTCGGCAAAATCGGTGATGTCCAAAAAGTAAAGTATCAGGATATAACCCTGGCCTTCGGGTTTCCGATCCTGCCTTACGAGGTTGCACAGCACATTATAGAACCTTCCTTCAAACTCGAGCTGCTTCGAATAACCTGCAGAAAAGCTTTTCAGGTTGTCCGGGGCCAGTTCGTTCTTCTTGAGTTCGCTTACGATGGATTTCACCGCGCCCTCAAAGGAAGACTTTTGCTCAGAAATGGCCTTGAAGGATGAATTATACCATACGATCGAGCCGTCCAGTTCAGTGATGACCAGCGGCATGGGGAAATTAAGGAGCGTATCGCGCGTAGCCGTATCGATATTGAAGTTCAGATTTTCGATAAAATTCGATATCTCGGCCTTGCTCTTGTAGCTGGTACGTATATTGTAATAAAAAAGGAAGGCAAGCAAAACAAAGCCCGGGATAGCTACTCGCCAGTCCATGACGGCTATGACGGCCACCAGGAACAAAATTATCCAAAGATAAAAATTAACACGCGGTATTAGAAGGCCAAGGAATTTTTTACTGTCCATATGAGTGAAAGAGCGAGCTCCTTCATTTCTCCTTTCTCCTGAAACTGCCAAGATGCCTTGATAATTCGGTCAGATCACCGTAATATTTTTCAACGTCATGGTTTTCAACAAGTCCCAGCCTAATCTTACTCTGTATTTTCAGTTCGACGGCGTTATAACTGATACCCAGGCGCTTTCCCAAAAGATAGCTGATAAGTATGATATTCGAGAGTATATCCGAAACTGCTTCGTGCATTTCCTCCCGAACGCCGCTCGCCAGTACTCTGAACAGATTCGCCAGATCCGTCAGCAGTTCGCTTTTCAGCCATTCGATCAATTTTATGTTCCTGGTTATATCGATTTCTTTCTCCGGCATCGCCATATGATCCACTCCCAATCCTGGCCGGTTTAAATCCCGATGGCTCATACCCCCCGCAGCTTATCGGGCATATACCTTGTCCATGTAAACATTATATCATATGGCATATATTTACAAATTTCATTTCCCGCGGAAATTGCCTGCCGTGCCGGTTTACTATATACGAGAACGATGCTTCGAGCCAAATAACCGGAAAATCCAGCCGATACAATACTTAAAACTACTTGTCCCCGGATGGCTCCCGGAATATGGGGTAAGAGCCCAGAATCTTCAGAAATGACGTCTTCCTTTTAACCATTGTAAGCGCATCCCTGAGGTCTCCGTCCTCCCTGTGGCCCAGGAGATCGACAAAGAAAATGTAGCTTCCCAGCCTGTGCTTTGCAGGTCTCGACTCGATCCGGGTCATGTTGATATCCCAGAGATTAAATATGTCCAAAACTCTGTATAGGCTTCCGGGTTTGTCCTCGGTCGAAAAGACGATCGAAGTTTTGTCATTGCCCGACCTCGGAGCATCGCTTCTGCCAACCGCTATAAACCGCGTACGGTTGTTACTATTGTCCTGTATATCCGTTTTCGCAATCTCAAGCCCATATTCGGCAGCTGCAGAGGATGAGCCTATCGCTGCAAGCTCATTGCTGCCTTCCGCAACCTCCCGGGCAGCAGCGGACGTACTATTCACCGCCTTGACCTGAGCATACGGCAGTTGCTCCGAAAGAAACCTTCTGCACTGTCCCAGCGGTTGTGGATGCGAAAGCACATATCTGATCCCGGATATATCGGCGCCAGGCCTCACAAGCAGGTTTTCCCTTATAGGCAGCACAAGCTCGGCCTTTATCATAAGATCAGCTTCCGTGGCTATCATGTCCATCGTTGCATTGACTGCGCCTTCAATGGAATTTTCGATTGGTACTATCGCTTCATCGAGCTTACCGTACTTAACAGCCAGAATGATCTCGGGGATAGACTGAAAGTCCTGCGCTTCGTACGGACCGGCTCCCGTATATTCTTTCATGGCCACGAAGGAAAAAGTGCCCTTCGGGCCGAGGTAGCCTATCTTAATCATCTTTACCTCTATTCCTACCCGGTTTTTAGGTAATTTTCGGCATATATAATAATAACACTAAAAATCCGATTTTCCAAGACTTAAAGGAAACCGGCCGTCTGTTATTGAAACGTTATTGAAATGCCAGTCCTGAAACAAATTTTTTATTTATTGTTTAGAAAATGGTATCAAGGGGAAATTATATAATACAACCACGGGTTGATAAAATACTTTTACCAGGAAGGGAATGAGTCCAAAGGGAAACGCAGTGAAAGGACCACTAACCGCGGTAAGGAAAGCAAGAGGAGTCACAGTTGAACAGTTCCACATTTCCTGACTGCTTACGGAGAGCAGGGTAAACGGCCGGATTAATAAGTTGGATATCCGGTCGTTTTACTGTCTTCACTCTTCCCGCATCCCTACAGCCGCCCCCGCACTCTGATCCCGCTCCGGTCGTTTACTGGAAGTTATTTTTGTTATTTTTATGCTCACCGATATAAATGTTCAGCGCCTTCAATGCTTTTAGTATCAATATGAAAAGAAATACAAAAAAGACAATTCCGAAAATAATCAAAAGGAAGTACAGTATTACGAACCCACCCACATAAAACGGCATTACCGGATTCACCCCCTCAACCCTGCCAATTGTGCTGCTCTCTCTGATCAGAAAGGTTATTTTATTATATTCATCAATAGAGGTAATATCCAAAAGAACCCTGCCCCAATTACCTTTCTCAAAACGTTCAACAAGGATTTTTTCGTGCCGGTTGCCCGATTTATCAAAATAATAAATTATTAGTGAGCTTCCTACGGATGCTTCTTTAGGCTTAATATTAAAAGTATACGTACTTGCCGGCTTTATCGGTCTGATCGATATGTCTTCATTAAGCCCATTATAGGTAATTTTCAATCCTTCAATTTGCATACCGGTCTGGTTATTTATTTGTATTTCAAATCCCCTGTTCGAGCCATTATAAAAAATAACGACCAATGCTATAATGATTATTCCAAGCAGAATTGCAGAAGTGATGATATATACCTTTTTCATATCAGCTGACCCCCCTGATTATGATTTCGCCCGATATATCAATACCATTTTAACACATAATTGGCGTTTAGAAACAGTATTCATAAATAGTATCCAATATAACTCAAAGGATGCCGGATAATTTTATCTGCCTGGAAACCGTAATTACAATTAGTCTTCAAGCTCAATGATATGCCGGACCAAATCGTCATCGCTCGGATAATTTGAATATTCAGTCGGGAAATATATGTCCGGTTCAGTTTTTACGTCTTCATCACAAACCCCTTTGGAAGTCAAACCCATGATACATGGGAAGTTTATAATATATCCGCTGTTAGGTAATGTGCAAATAATCGGATCGAATCCAATCCCATCTCCTCCGGTTTTTACGCCGACGAGAGTTGCAAATCCAGTGTCCTTTGCAAATGATGCAAACCCCTCCGCAGCTGAATAAACTTTCTGATCGACAAGCAAATATATCTTTCCCCTAAAGTTGACCGAATCCTTCGGGTATATTGTGGTTGTTTTCTTATAATAGCACTTGAAATTGTTCATAATCTCATCGGGCAGATTATTCAATCCATCCTTTGATATGTCTTTCACTTCACAACGACGCGCTTCATAGCCGGATCCTGCTTTGGCTGCAATAAATGGCTCTTCAAAATCTCCGCCGCGAAATAAAAAGTAATTTGTAAATTCGACCGGTTTACTGGTAAGCAGAGGTATAAGGTATGCCCGCCAATACGTATCGGACCCTCCCCCTTTTCCGCGGATATCGATTATCAGCTTCCTGTAATTGTTTCCTGTCTTGAACAGTTGCCTGACCAGTTGCATATCAGCCGCAATATTATCCGTATTCATTAGCTTTATCCTGATGTATGCCGTCTTGCCCTGATCCAGGATTTCAGTTGTTAAATTACTATCATATATGGTTTCATTTCTTGAGTTCCCGGCCGAAACGGTGATATTTTCCTTATCTCCTGAATACCGCAGAACTGCGCTCTCCATATCCAATTGATCCAGCCATGGCTTATACATTGCCGGATATCTCCCGAACAGAGCCTTCCTCTGTTGATAAATGCCGCTACCATCCCATAAAAAAGTATGCCCGTTGTGCAGATCTCTTAAAATCCTTGTTAACGCATATTTAAAGTCTTCATCGCTTTTTACATTGCTTATTAATTGAAGGTATGTATCTTTTTAACAAGCCAGTCAATACCGGTGTGTCGCTTGTTAACATCAAAAAACGGATAATTCTCTTCAAGCACTTGATACATATATTCAAAATCTTCAAGGTATTTTTCCGGTGTTAATTCGTCATCGTTTAAGTTCGCAGATCCAATTACCTCTGTAGATGATTTGCCTTGAGCCGAAGACGGCTGCGGAGAGCCGACAGCCATTACAGAGGCCTGTCCGCTAGTTGAATTTATATTGGCGGAACCATTACATCCGATCAAAAGAGCCGGTATGACAAGAAAAACAACTATGATTATTGAAAGATAACGTCTCACCTTATATTACCTCCAATCTGGTTTTCTATTATATGTACCATATATTAACTTATTTGTCTGCTAATTTTATCGTTTTTATTATTTTAAATCCATGAATTTTTCCCATTCATCCAGAGTATTAATCTTATTATCCTCCAGCCTTGTTCCGTAAAAATCGATATAGCCCTGCAATATGCCGTATTCGGGCGACGTCGTATGCTCCGTTGGAATAAGGGTTTCAGATAAAGCTGGATCACACGAAACAAATTTCAATTGCTCCGTCTTTAAATCATATTCCCAGTTTTCACGTACTACAGGACGGTATTTGCTTTGAAATGTATATGTGCCGTTGTTCTGGTAATTGTCCTTATAGCCGTATTCAAAACTTATGGAATAGGATAGGGATATTTTTGACGCGCCATCATAATAGGGCGAGCAGGAGAAATATGCATTTGCTTCAGGGTTTATGTTTTCAGGAAAGAATAATGTACTGCCCTCCGCCGGAAATTCTGCAGCAATTGAGCCATCCGGACTGTACCAGATTTCTTCATAAAGTTGCAGACCTGTGCCATGATTCGCCTCATGCTTTAAAACAAGCCAATACATCGTTCCGTCACCGGATCGTTCAATCCTGAAATCCGGTTTGTCTTTTTCGTTTTGATACACAAAACCGTCAACTACCCATTTGTCATGGCTGTTCGAAAACATGACATAAATATAGAGGTGCCCTTTTGTTAGTGATAATACGGCAGCCTTTTTCTCCCCAACGCTGAAGCCGCTGATTCCCACGTCTGTATAAAATGAGCCGGCATAACCCTCATTGTTCACTTTCGCCTGCAGACTATCGAAAATACCATATAAGCGTAATATTTTATCAACTTGTTCACCATCAATTTCAGTAGATCCTTCTGTTTTCAGATTTTCAAATTGAGTAAATGGAGACAATGCCTCCTTTGACAAAGCCGAAGTGTGCGACTGGGAATTTGATGGTTCACGCGCCGAAATGGCATTACAGGAAGTAAGAAAAAGGGCCAGAAAAATTAATAACAACAGTTTTTTCATATGCTCTCCTTTAACGATTACCATATCCCCTGCTTTTCCTTGGGCTTCGGATTAGTTACGACCAGCCGATGCCGTTAGAGGCGGCCGAGCAAGGCAGAACAGAGCCTTGAACCGCTTGGAGCTTTCATCCCGCATCCACACAGCCATCCCCGCCCCTGGACCCTGTTCCGGTCGTTTTGCTTACTTTACAGGATATTTTGAAAAAAGGTCCAATATATTTAACCCTTTCTTATACTGCACCGGATCATTACATTTATATAGCAAGTCTACTACCTTTTCGCACATATTAACCCAATTCAATTTTTCATTTTTAAACTGTACAATTCCGCCGGGTTCCTGCATTTGAGAATCAACATATCCGTTATGAGCAGCAGCCATTTCTTTATAAGAACGCAGTGTACTATATGTACCAAAAGTACTGCCGTCTCCTATCCCTATGTCATCCGCATAGGAGCATAATGCAAATACTTCTAATTGCGAAGCATTACCGGGATCTATTTCATTAATATTGACATTATAAGAAACTGTTTTCCCGCCATAATTTGTTTCCACATATATAACCGGATTGTCTTGAGTTGAGCATTCCGCATACTTTGCCTTCATTCCCCAGAAGCAATTGGTGCCTGGCTCCTTAAGCATAGTCAGACCAAGCACGTCCCCACTTTCCTGCTTTTCCGCTTTTCTGGATGCTGCGGACATATATTCCGAAAAATCATTGCTGGTTCTCTTGGTTTTTAAGCTTGAATCATATATGTATCCCGCATATTTGTTGCTTACACCTGATATCTCCAAAAATTTTTACCTCACTTAATTTTGTTTCGGCATATATGCCAAATATGCTCCACAAAAATATACTATCGGTAATTATATCGGGTTAGCTCGCATAACCTTTAGCGAACCATAAAACCGGCAAATCCGCCTCTACCTACGACGCCCGGTGTAAACGCAAAAAGGACCGGTTCACCCGGTCCTTCTCATTTTCTTTTTGCTTAATCAGCAGTGTACGGCAGCAGTGCAACTACCCTGGCCCTCTTGATAGCCGTGGTCAGCTGGCGCTGATGCTTTGCGCAGTTGCCCGAGATCCTCCTGGGGAGTATTTTACCTCTCTCGGATATATACTTTCTCAGCTTTGCAACTTCCTTATAATCTATATCAGTAACCTTGTCTACACAAAAAGCGCAAACTTTTTTCTTGGGCCTTCTCATCCTCATGCCGCCCTTGCCTTCGCCCTTGTCGTAGGAATCTCTGTTACCGCCTCTGTTATCCCTTTTTCCTGGCATCGGAACACGCCTCCTTTCTCTAAAATACCGTGAACTGTCTTCCCAAGGTCTTTAAAACGGCAGTTCATCATCGTCATCAGCGGGGAAGAATCCCTCATCATTCTGGTTTCCTCCCGCAGCGGGAGAAAATCCCGGGGACGGTCTAAACGAAGCTCCGCCTTCATTCTTTTTGCTCTCGGCAAAATAGGCCTCATCGGCTATGACTTCGGTGGCATAATGCTTTTTGCCTTCGGTGTCATCCCATGACCTGTTTTGCAGACTCCCGACGACTGCGACCTTCAACCCTTTGGTAAAGTACTTGCTGCAGAATTCCGCCAGTTGCCTCCAGGCGACGATATTTATAAAATCGGCCTGTCTCTCTTCACCCTGTTTTACAAATCTTCTGTCGACAGCGAGGGTAAAGGTGCATTTCGGAATGT
Organism: Bacillota bacterium; assembly: GCA_023411715.1. Taxonomy (GTDB): domain Bacteria; phylum Bacillota; class Clostridia; order Acetivibrionales; family DTU013; genus JAEYOM01. Next base: position 25,885 of record JAEYOM010000127.1, read on the forward strand.
TATTCGAAGCAGTATACCTTATTTCGGGATCTTTTGTAAGCCTGCCCATCAAAATAACCTTATTCATACATTCACCCTATTTTTCTTTTTTGATAACCATGTATTTGATTATGCCATCCGTGATCTTGTAGATTCTTTCAAGCTCATGCGGGAATTCGGGTTCTGCGCTGAAATTTACAAGCACATAATAGCCTTCGCTCTTATCGGCGATTTCGTAGGCGAGTTTCCTCTTTCCCCATTCATCAATGCTTTCCAACTGAGCCGAAGATTCGAGCAGGCTCTTGAATTTTTCAACAAGCGCCGCGGTATTTTCTTCCCCTAAGTCGGGATTGATGATGAATATGGATTCATATTTGTTCATCATTCGTCTATCACCTCCTTCTGGACTGAACGGCCCTGTATCAAGAGTACAGAGCAAGGATTCTGAAATATATTATCATAATGACGCATTTTTTGCAAGCTACCTGAAATTTCATTTATGAAATTTTCGGGAAAACTGCAATTTCATTTATGAGATTGCGGTAATGAAAATTCATTTATGAAATCCTCGAGAAGTCTCTGGAAGCTGAAATTTCATTTTTGGAATTGCGTTAATCATTATTGAATTTTCGGTCAAATAGCGTTTCCCACAACGTAAATAAGCAGGGCGACCGCTGACATGAGCAGTATATTGATGACTATGTTTATCACCGTTTTTTTGTGAGGCATGTTCCAATTGCGGGATCTGCGCCTGTCCTTTGCCCTGGTCAGCTTATTGCCGTTTATGTAATCATTGATTATATGTTCCGCCTCCTTCAGGATGAAATCGTTCCTGATATTCGGCTTGTCCGACGCCGGTTTGCCTTTCCGGTCCTCCTGGGTCTCCGCTCCGCTTTTCAATATAAGTATGGCTTCCTCGATCAGGTTTGATGAGATATTCTTTATCACAACGACTCTTTTAGTATCACCGGCTACCATATAGTCCTCCGAAAACCGACTGTATTGGCACAGCAACCGGCTTTCGTGGCCGGAAATATATAGCCGTGCAATATATAGTTTGTGAAATACATCCGGTTTTATTCAAAATTTCCTGCCGGAAACTAATTATATCCATCGCTTCACCTGAGTTTTTTCCATACCTTCGCAACAAGTACGGTAAGGTCGTCGCAGGGCTTTCCTTCACAGCACCTGCTGGCTTCGTTCAGAATCGAATCGGCTACCTCCTGGGGGTTAAGGCTTTCGAGCTGCTGTATGAATTTCATAAGCTGCCTGTCTCCAGGATCGTCCCCCGCCATACTGTCGACGATCCCGTCCGTCACCATGATGATCATATCGCCGCCTTCCACGTTCCTGCGCGCGAGTTCGGCATCCAGACCCGGCAGGATCCCGGCAGGCAGGGAGGCGGAGCGTATTATTTCCACCCTGGACTCCTTCCTTATATATGTCGGGGCAGCGCCAATCTTGATGAATTCCACTTCTCCGCTGAAAAGATCAATCATAGTCATATCGATAGTGCACGTGTTATCCTCTTCGGATTTGAGTACGAGCACCGAATTGATGAGATTAACAGCCATATCCTTGTCAAAACCCGATTCAAGAAAACTTTCAAGCATACTCACAGTGGCCCTGCTCTGCGCCGCCGCGCCCTGCCCCGTGCCCATGCCGTCGCTCAGCGCGAGCGTATACTTTCCATATCCGCCGTTCATGAAGGTAAAGCTGTCGCCTGACACGTTACTGCCAAATTTGGGCAGCCTCGCGATGCCGGTGGTGAGCTTCAGGTTCTCCGCCTCCACATATTTGAGGGTGCACGTGCCGTCCCTTCCCTTTGCGCAGCCGTCGCTCGCGCGTACCATCTTTCTACCGCACGCTTCAGATACCGCTTTTTCGATAACAGCGCAGCTTCTGGCACCTCCGCAGGCATTATGCAGTACGTTTATCTCGTACTTGTCCCAGGTATTTTTATAGGCAATAACTTCCCTGACCTTGATATTTTGCTGCTTTAGTTCTTCCATAACAGCAACCTCGAGCGGGCTCAAAAAATTTACTTCCGAGTTGATCTCGCCCGCCAGTGAACTTATGACGCGCGACATGCCCTCAAACTGGCGGCTTATTACAGTGCGGCTTTCGTTAAGCTTGCCCTTCCAGACGACCCCCACCCTGAACAATTCGTACATATTGTTCACAGCATTTACAAACTCATGAATCCTCGGGCATTTGTTCAGGAAATAGTCCGGAACATCGCTTTCTTCGATCCTGCCCTTCATTTCAAGACTTTCAACTATCTTGAACATCACCTGGTATGTATCGTAAAAATTGCGCTCCCAGCAGTGCATGCATAGACTGCAGTCGCTGCATATCCTATCTGCCACGCGATCAAACAGCACGTTGATCTCCTGTGTTTCGGCAGGCATTTTTGTCTCTGCTATCTCATCGAATGTTTTAGACAGATCTTTAAAAGCCTTCGAAAATTTTTCAAGCTTTTCCACAGTGATATCCTTAATCCTTCCGGTGAAGCCCGTACGGTCCCCGTCAAATGCCGTTGTCCTTGCAAACGGCCTTGTCACCCTGTTGATCAGCTTTTCAGGCACAAAGAAAAGCAATATTCCTGCGGCTATAATATCCCTCATGTACAGCATGGATTCCGCAGAGCCGTTAAAATAGACGGCGAGCAATATATTGCCAATAAGAAATCCCAGTGAAGTTCCGAGTCTGCCCAGATTACCGAGTATTCCGGCGAGCATGCCGCACAAGGCATATGTACCGGCAACGGACGGCGTAAAATCCTGGGAAACTCCTATTATAAGACCGATTGCAGCGCCCGCGGCAGCTCCTACCCCCGCACCGCACTTGTAACTGAATACGAGCAAAAGCAGTACACAGAATATATTTCTAAGTGAGAACCCGGCAATCTGCAAGGTCCCGATCCCTGTCAGAGCCAGTGTCGCGGTGATTGCCAGGCTGACCGCCTCTTCCCCGCCGAACATGGCCTTTTTCTCAGCCCCCGTAATTATGGGCATCGCAAAATTAAATATAAAAAACAATACGAAGGAGATGAATGAGCTGAAAAAAGATTTAAGAATATCATAAAGAAGAAAGCCCTGAAGCCCAGCCAGCATCATCTGCGGAACGAGCATCGAGATAAACAGTAAAATGGCCGGCTTTACATCTAGTCTTGATCTGCGCTCTTTGAGCGGTATGCTGAGTACGCTGAACAATAGCATACAGGCAGCATTAACATAGACAAGTTCCAGTGAGCCCTGAGAGGCGGCGCCTAAAATAACTGCCGCCGCCGTCAGCATTTTCAATCCTGCAGTCCCTGAAGTTGCAGCAAAAAAAGCGGCCCCGAACGGCAGCAGCCCGCCTGCTATATTACTGCTTCCCAGCAAAAAAGCCGTTATCAATACCAGATAATTATTCCGTTCGACAAAGGCTTTCCAGAGGAGTCCGGCAAAATTGCCGGTCCTGTTCATTGGCATCGTGATCGTTTTCATCTTTTGTAACCCCCCAACAAAAACGATTATAACCGGGCTGACAGATGAAATTTGTCATTTGAAGGCATGCAGATTTAAAATTCAGGTGACATTTATCACCATTTTCGCTTTTGAATCTATATTTGAACTAGGTTAACTCAAAGATCGCCTGAATCATAGCAAGGCTTATATCATACTATTTTTAACTGTTATTTGTAGAATACGGTCGACAGGTTTTTAAGGGTGCTCTTCCGTTGAAAAAATCATCGGCGCATCAAGGGCCTGCAGTCTTGGTATGTTCCATAAGTATAAAAGGGACAGGCCATACGGCCTGCCCCCACATATATACAAAAACGACTCTGCTAAAACATGTTTATTTGGAGTAAACCTCCATCTCATAGAGAGAATATCCATATACGGCTGCTCTCTGTATGCCGAGCATTCTTACATATCTTGCTTTTGTACTGGTAAACAGCACTTCGTCCTTTGCTCCGTCGCCGTTTGATATGGCTGCCGCATTCGTCCAGTTGGTGCCATCTGTCGAAAGCTGTATTGCATAAGCTTTTGCATAAGCGGCTTCCCAATTCAGATTTACTCTTGCCACATCGTACAAGCCCCCAAGGTCCACAGTCAGCCACTGGCTGTCGCTGAATTCGCTGGACCAGCGGGTATCCGCCTTTCCGTCGACCGCATTAATCGCGGCGTAAGTCGTCGTGCCGCTGGAATATGTACTTGATGCAGTTACCGGCTTGTTCAGAGCGAGGTTTGTATTCCCGACGCGTGTGATTTCCGCCCTGTCTGCAGTAACAGTAATGTCTGCAGAACTCGTATTTTTTAGACCTGAAACCTGGACAGTAAGCGTATGTTCCTTGTCTGCAGCCAGTACAGGGCTTTCATATATGAGCGTATTTTCCTTGCGTTCACTGCTGTAGTAATCTATAGCGGTAGGCGTTGTGCCGTCTATGGAAATGTATGCGATACCATGGGTCCGATCCTTGGCCCCGTATAATTTGATCTTGGTTCCGTTGAATTTGATCTGATAACTGGAACCTGTAACATTTGACCAATGGTTGTCGTTTCCGTAAGCGCCGCTCTGTGTTGCGTAATTCCATGATCCGGTATAGTTAAATTGTTCGGTACCCGTACCTGTAGTATTGTCGTTGACGCTTACCGTCCCATCCTCTATGTTTACCGTACCCGAATCCTTGTTAAATTCGCATTTCCCGTTCAAAAGCTTTGAGAGGAGTCCAAGCGGTATCATGGCGCCCTGCTTTTTATCCAGTTCTACCTTGCTCTCAAGGTTCAGCTTCGTATTGTTGACAATGGCTATATTGCTTCCCACCTGGAGAGTTACCGTTATATCTCCCTTTTTTATGACTATCTTTCCCGTTTTCTGATCATATGTAAGTGTAGCCTTCAGTCCCTTCGTAATCGCCTTTACAGGCAGAAGAACCTTTCCGTTCCTTAATACCGGTATTTGATCCGTAACTACTTCCTGTCCGTTCACAAATACGTTTATCGTCTGGTCTCCGTACTTTCGCTTCAGCTCCGCTATGTCCCTGAGAAGCTTGTCCTGTGACTTTGCGTCCTTATAATCCTTTTTATATTTGTTCTTAAGATCATTCAGCAGTTTTTGGTAATTGGCCTTGGACTCCTTGCTCGCTTTGCTGTATGTAGCCTTGCTCGAATTGTTGAAAGATACCTTGCTGCACTTTACATTTTTACTGCTCGCAAATACTGATCCTGCTCCCGCCGTCATCAAAAATACGAATAATACTACGATACTTATTATTCTTTTCATAGAAACCCTCCCTTTTGTTTTATATTAAATAGTTCGCAGCCAAAGGAAGGGTTTCAGGGGTATTATTTCTTTTATAGAAAACTTTCTCTACCATTTTATACCATTGGTGTTCACGCCCGATTTTCCGCCGTATTTGCCATTGTTATCCGCCTTTGTACTTTTCCTGCCGGAAATATTATTACGTTCCTCAAGCTGCTTTCCCATCTGGTCGAGCAGATCATCCCTCAGCTGCTTCCTTTCTATCTTTAATTCATTTGCATCTTTTCCTGCAGTCTTGCTGTCAGCTTCATCTATTTTTTTGTTATTGCCGCCGCCAATCCCGGATCCGGTCTGTTTACCGTTTTTTGTGACCGGGTTTTTGCCGTTAACATCTTTCTCGTAATTGACCTCTCCTTCATCCCGATCTCCGTCCTGATCTTCGTTCCGGCCTTTATTCTGTACTCCTGTCCCGGTTTGTTCCTGTCCGTTGCCCCGGCCGTCATATCGCTTATTGGCCTTGCTCTGGCTCTGGCTCTGGCTCTGGTTCTGGCTTTGGTTCTGTTTCTGGTTCTGGCTCTGGCTTTGGTTCTGTTTCTTATTCTGATTCTGTGTCTGGTTCTTTAGCTGGTTATTGATCCAATCCGTAAAAAGGTTTTTGTCATTCACGGCAGACGATCCGGTACTTCCGTCTTTTACTTCCTGATCCTGCTTGCCTGGCTCCTCCGGCTGGTTCCAGTCGCTTCCCCTAAAATCATCCTGGTCTCTTTTGAAAGCGCTTTTACCCAAACTCCCGCCATTTCCCTGGTTTTTAGGTGCAGTTGCGTTTTCTGACTGAACCGGACTATTCGGGCTTTTGTCCGAAGGCTGCTTCCTGGAGCTTTGTTCCTTCACTCCAGCTTTTGCTCCGGTATTGCCGTTCTTCTGTCCGTTCTTTTCCTTTTCCTGTATTTTTTCCAGCAGTTCCTCGACTGAGTCCTTTTTAAGGTCATCAATCTTAAGCTCCGGCTCTTCACCCATCGCGTCTTCGATAAGAGCCAGCTTTCCAGGTGTTACACCGAGTCCTCTGGCCTCATTCCTTTGTTCTATGCTGGTAATGCCTATAAGTATCTCGGAATCTACCTTATCGGTATCCAATTCCTTTGAGGCTGAGTCCATTATTTTCTTCTTAAGATTTCCCGATTTTTTTGAATTATTGCTGGAAACGGTGAGGATCACCGCGTTATTAATCTTCTGCGGCTGCCCCTCCACTCCGGCGGCTGTGACTTCTCCGGCATTGCTTGCGCTTACTGCCGTACCTGTAGTAGTATCACCCGTTTGTGGTTCACTTCCCGTGAGATATCCCTTTTTTACCGCTATGTCCAGCAGATCCGAAATGCCTGTTTCGATACTGGAATTCTTCAAACTTCTGCCCTCAAGCAGCTTCCGGCCGTCTTCGTTGAGCGCTTCGGCTTTGATTATCCTGTCGTAAATGTTTGCAGTCAGTTCAATGCTGGGATTGATATCAAGATGCACATAACTGTAGGGTATCGCGTAGCTATAGGCGCCATAGCCCACCCCCAGCGCCAGCAGTGCCGCCGCCGCTATCGAAGTGACTTTCATTATTTGCCTTATGTTTGGTATTTTACCGGCGGGCTGGTGCGTATCTATCTCTATGCCTGTTACCATATAAGGTTCGGCCCTGACTTTCCGGAACGAGCCATCCTGCGTAAGGACAACTGCATATTTCCCTTCGATTTGCGCTACGATCCCTTTCATCTCTCCAGCCCCCTTCCTAAAGTTTTATGTAATCCCTTATACATTCATAATCGCCTGTTGCTATAATAACTAATGCTATGATATATCTTCGGAACCGTTCGATAAATTTTCGGGGTAGACCCGAGGCTTTCTCAAGCTCGGAAACCGGCAGGTACTTTTTTATTAATATAGGCTGGAGCAGATCCGACCGCGACAATATCAAACCGACCAGTTCACCGCACTCCCGGCGTGATTTTTTATGCCCCGGAGAGGCCTTCACCAGGTCTGAATAGCTTATTTTCCAGTTCTCCAGGTCTTTGCCAAGTTCTTCCAATTCAAGTTTTCTTTGCTCTGCGAGCCTTTTATCGGAATATATCCTTAGAGACTCCGCATAGCTCAGGTCAAATTCCTCATCCTGATCTTCGAGGTACATATTGAGGGATACGACATTGTTATGACGCTTTTCCCTGCGATAGTAATCAATCAGCCTTCTTTTTATGACATTCCTCGAAAACGAAAAAAAGTTTCCTTTGGATTTGTCAAATGTCCTTATCGCCTCAGTGAACGCGATCATGGCAATACTGAGCTCGTCGTCCGAACCGTATGTAAGATACCTGCCTGCCACCTTTTCTGCGCATGCTGCAATAAAGGGCTTGTATTCCTCAACAAACCCGTTAATGTCACCCGTATTGGCGCGTATGTTCTCTATCCTGTCCTGTATGGCAGTAAACTGCATGTATCCCCCTGTCCCGTCTTTGTCCGCTGTTCCTCGAAGCGGCCTGTATCAGCGGGTCAGCTTTCTTGAGCCATATCCCCCGTGTTGCTGATCCTGTAAAGACATTGTTACAGATAAGAAAAGTATACCATAGCTGCCTAAAATATAATATTCGCAGGAGGATATCTTAATTTAGGTGTAATACTGGTGAAAATAAATTGAAACATTAAGCAAGAAGATAAACCCGCCGCGATAGTTGCTTGACATTGCATTAGTTTTATGAGTTAGAGCATATTGACGAAGCACTATCTTGGGCAAATCTCTGTTTGAGCGTAGCAATATGAAATGCTCCGCATTTCGTTTCATCTGTAACTATTTGCGGAGCAAATAGTATTGTTAAATTTGCCACAAAGCTAAGTCTATACGCTCTATGAATGAAACTAGCAATAAAAGCTACTATCGCGGTGGGTCGTTTCAAACGCAAAAAACAGCAGACCTGAACTTCTGCTGTTTTCATCCCGTCACATGGGATTTTGCTTCCTTATCCAACTACCTTAGTTTCAATACTCAATCAAACTTACTGCTCCATTTGCTTGCCAAGGAAACCAGCTGCCGACTGTGCCAGTTTTGCCTCAACTTCACCCATTTTACTGTTAGGGTCTGTGGACAGCAGAATAACGGCGCCTATGGGATCACCCTCTGAAATTATCGGCGATACCACCTGTGACGTGTATTTCTTGTCATTTCCTTCGTCGGCAAGAATGGTTATGCTCTTGTCATCCGATGATTTGACCACTAAAGTCGTCTTTTCCTCTATTACTTTCTCAACATCAGGGCTAAGTGACTTTTCAAGAAACTCCTTTTTGGATGCTCCCGACACAGCTATGATAGAATCCCTGTCGGCTATACATGTGATATGTCCGCTTGTTTTGTGTATGGAATCTGCATATTGTGACGCAAAATCGCCCAGCTCACCTATCGGAGAATATTTTTTCAGTATAACTTCGCCTTCTTTATCTGTGAATATTTCCAAAGGGTCGCCTTCTCTTATCCTCAAAGTTCTTCTGATTTCCTTGGGTATGACTACCCTGCCAAGATCATCGATTCTCCGTACGATACCGGTTGCCTTCAAAGTCGTTACCTCCTTAACTGATTGTTTCTTATTGCTTTTTTAGTATCTATAGTTTATTGGAGTTTTATACATAAGAGGCGATTTATGAAATTGTTAAACAAAGCATCCATAAAATAAGAAAGGACTGCTTGTAAAAGCAGTCCCCGGTAAATCTGAAAATCGATATATTCAAAACTTATTTAATCGGAGCCTCGGCGGTGCTCGGATTTATATTTATCGAATCATAGACAGGCTGATTCAGTTTGAAATCGGCAGCCTTTATCCATCCGTCGAGCTTCTGCTGGTAAAGTTTGTATTTTATAAACGCTGTGCCGTATTCGTGAGATTCCTTTGCGCATTTGAGACTGACCGACTGATCCTTGGCATACTTCTCTTCTACCTTAATGACATGATATCCTGCACTCGACATGACGGGTGTTTCCGTATACTGGCCCGGATTGAGTGAGTTTGTCGCGTCCCTGTACTCAGGGAAAATATTAGCGCTTTTCCCGAACAAATAATCTCCGCCCCAGTCCTTAGATCCGTCTTCCGAAAGTTCCTTGGCAAGCGCTGCAAAATCTTCGCCGGCCTTTAGCCTTGTAATGGCGTCCTCCGCCTTTTTCTTAGCAGCGTCCTTGTCTGCCTGTGTCGCGTTATCCGGGAACTTGAACAATATGTGCCTTGACCATATCGCTTCCTCGCCGCCGGACCTGTATTGCGTATCTTCCTTGAACCACTCCGGGTTGCTCTTGTAATACTTGTCCACGCTCGCATCGGCGTCCGGTATATTGGATACCTCCTGCGATATGAATTTCTGTACGGTGTAGTTTTCTATCTGTACCTGTCTGAAAACATCGATTGAAAATCCGTATTGCTTCTGATACGCTCTATTTGCTTGTACTTTGTTCCCATTGCCCATAGTTGCGATAATGTTTTCATTTATCGAATTGTCTATCTGCGCCGTCTCATCTTTAGTCAATGAGACATTCGCAGCTTTCGCCTTCGCATACTGGATCTTGTCGTCCCTCAACATGTCGGCGGCTTTTTTCTTGGCGACTGCCTTGGCGTCCTCCCCGCCGATCTTGGTGGCCCAGAAGGTCGCCTCCGTTATGCTTTGATCCATCGTATAGGCTTCGTTAAACATGACTTGTTTCTCATATTCAAGATAAAACCTGAACTCGTCCGCGGAAACCTTTTCACCGTCGATCGTGGCTACTGTTTTGCCGGCTGAATTGAAAAATATGATTAGTCCGACTGCGATCGCGGCAAGAACTGCCACAGCAATCAGGCCGTATTTTGCGAATATCGGCAGCTTCTTTTTTTCTTCCGGCGCTTGATGGCTGTTGGTTTTTTTATCCTTAACATTTCTATCCAAAGCAATCTCTCCCTATTTTATTTATAACTACATTTTTTAGTGATAACTACATTATAATTGATAACTAAGACACTTCATAGCTTTTTAAATCCTGTAACAAAATTTTAATATTGTCCAGAATACGGGACTTCTGCCCTGGCATTACCCTGTAGACCAGATAAGGAGTCGATCCGGCGTTGAAAAGCAGCTGCCGCTTGTATTTCTCCGCCGCTTTCCCTATAGCCCTAAAGTCGATCTTTTTCGTACCTGCCAGGCCGAACTGGACCACATCGTTCTTTTCGGACACGGAAATAAAGCCGAGTGATTGGGAAAGAGCCTTGATGTACGCGATACTCACAAGGTTTCTGACAGGCTCCGGTATCTCGCCGTATCTGTCCGCAAGTTCATCCTCGATATCAAGGACGTCCTGTTCGTCGCGGATTGTCGCGATCTTCTTGTACATCTCGATCTTTCTGCTTTCGACGCCAATATACGAATCGTCGATATATGCGCTGACATTGAGGTCTATTGTAAGCTCAGCCTCCTCGCGCCTGGGCGGTTCGCCCTTCAGTTCGCTTACAGCCTCGTCGAGCAGCCTGCAGTACATGTCGTAGCCGACGGATTCCATATGCCCGTGCTGTTCCGAACCGAGCAGATTGCCGGCGCCTCTTATTTCCATATCGCGCATTGCGATTTTAAAACCTGAACCAAGCTCCGTAAATTCCTTTATCGCCTGAAGCCGTTTTTCCGCTACCTCGGAAACTACTTTATCCTTTTTGTAGGTTATATATGCATAGGCCAGCCTGTTGGAACGACCGACGCGGCCCCTCAGCTGGTAAAGCTGGGCCAGTCCCATCCTGTCTGCATCCTCTACGATTATGGTATTGACATTTGGCATATCAAGACCCGACTCTATGATGGTCGTGCATACCAGAACATCATATTCTCCCTTGATGAAGCTGTACATTATATCTTCAAGCTGACGCTCATCCATCTGCCCGTGTGCGACAGCGATCCTGGCGTCAGGCACCATTGCCTGTATCTCTGCGGCCCTCATGTCTATTGTCCTGACCCGGTTATACAGGTAGAACACCTGGCCCTGCCTGCCGAGTTCCCTGATGATACCGTCCTTTATGACATCCCTATTATATTCCATTACATAGGTCTGCACAGGGTACCTCTCCTCGGGCGGGTCCTCGATAACGCTTATATCCCTGATACCGACAAGCGACATATGGAGTGTCCTCGGTATCGGCGTAGCGGTCAGCGTAAGGACGTCGACTCCGGGCGCAAAATTCTTCAGGCGTTCCTTGTGGGATACCCCGAAACGCTGCTCCTCGTCTATGACAAGCATCCCCAGGTCCTTGAAATGTATGTCCTTCTGAAGCAGTCTGTGGGTTCCAATCAGAATATCTATATTTCCCGCCTTTACTTCCTTAAGTATCCTTTTCTGCTCGGTCTGCGACCTGAAACGGCTTATTACCTCGACTGACACCGGGAAATCCCTCAGCCTCTCCGCAAAGCTGTTGTATTGCTGCTGGGCCAGCACGGTGGTCGGCACCAGATAGGCGACCTGTTTCCCATCCATAGCTGCCTTGAAAATAGCCCTAATTGCCACTTCCGTTTTGCCATAGCCCACATCGCCGCACAGGAGACGGTCCATTACCCTGCCGGACTCCATGTCTTCCTTGATCTCTTCGATACACTTGAGCTGGTCATCGGTTTCTTCATAAGGGAACTGTTCCTCGAACTGGCTCTGCCATACGGTATCCTTGGAATATCTAAAGCCCTTTGCAGCCTGCCTCTGAGCATAAAGCCTGATCAGCTCCTCTGCCAATTCCCTCAGCGATTCCTTGACCTTGTTCTTGGTCTTGAGCCAGTCCGTGCCGCCAAGTTTGTTAACCTTAGGCTGCTTGCCCTCAGAACCTATATACTTCTGGATGAGATCCAGCTGGTTTGTCGGGATATATAAAAATGCCCCGTCCTGATACCGTATCTTGAGGTAATCCTTTTTCACACCCTCAACGGAAAGCTTGTCGATACCCACATACTGGCCTATACCGTGCGCCTGGTGCACAACGAAATCCCCTACGCTGAGTTCCGAGAACAGGCTGATCGGGCGGCCTTTATGTTTGCTCGAAGTTTTCGCGAGCTTCTTCCGGTCCTGGCCGAAGACTTCCTTGTCACTTATCACAACAAAGCCTATGGTCGGGTATTCGAAGCCCTTTTGCAGGCTGCCGTGGGTTATTATAACCTGCCCCGGCTGTATGGGGGAATCTGCGGTATCCATATATACCGTTTCGATCTCCTTCGCAGCCAACGTCTCCCTGAGCCGCTCGCCGCGCCCTCTTGTGCCGGAAAGCAGAAGCACCCTGTTTCTATTCTTTTTCCACGCAGACAGGCTTTCTGCAAGCATGTCTACGCTCCCCTGGAACGAGCCCATGATCCTGCAGGGAATGTCATAGACCTTCGCGCTTTTAGACGCCGTGCTGTCAACATTGATAGTACTGAGATAAAACGCCTTGCTTTCGCCGATCTTAGAGTAAAGCTCTTCATAGCCGAAAAATATTCCCCGGGTCTGCGGCAGCAGCTGTCCCTTTTCAAGCATGGCTTTGCAAAGCTCGTCATGCTCGAGCAGCAGGTTATCCAGCCTTTGTTTCTGACGCACCGGTTCATCCATGAAAATCAGGACATCCTTGCCGGCATAGCCGGTCAGAGCGGTCGGGATATCCGCCAGATAAGGTATATATCTGTCAATTCCCGGGAAATACCAGGATTCCTTCATCAGCTCGATGTCGCCCTGTATTTTCTGCGCCAGGGCATGATTTTTCTTCGCTGTCGGCGCAAGATCGCCGTTTATTGCCTTTATGATTTCCGGCTTCTTTTCGGGCGCATATATGATTTCACGCGCGGGTATTATCCTGACGCTTTTGACCTTGTCCGTAGAACGCTGTGTATTTACGTCGAAAAGCCTGATCGAATCGACTTCGTCCCCGAACAACTCCAACCTTACGGCGCTGTCGGCGTCTACTGAAAAAACATCGATGATACCGCCGCGCACTGCAAACTGGCCATGCCTATCCACTGTTTCGACCCGTTCGTAAGCCATCATCACAAGCCTTCGCACAAGATCTTCAAGATCGATGCCGCTTTCGTAGCCTATATTTATAACACTGGTCTCCAGCAGCTCAGGCTGGATGAGTTTGTGCGACACGGCCTCTATCGAGGTCACGATAAATGTATAGTCACCCCGGGCAATGCGGTCAAGCACCTTTATGCGCTGATAGACCGAGTCGTTGCTTTTGGCCTCGACATCGTACAGCATAATCTCCTTGTTAGGGTAGAACAGGACCTCGTCTCCCCAGAAGAACCCAAAATCCTCATACAGTTTTCTAGCCTGCATTTCATTGAATGCGACAAAAATGCCCTTTTGACCGGTATGTCGGCAAAGGGCATAACAAATATGAGCCTTCTGAGATTCAGAGGGCCCTACGATATTTACAGCTCCCGCATAATTCTTCGCTGCGGACAGCACGTGCCCGTATTCTTCCATTTCCAGCAGCGAGTCGATCAAATTGTCCATAAAACCTACCATTATATTCGAGTTTGTTTGACTAGTATATTCAAGTCTGTACGGTGTGCCGATCGATTGGTATTGCATGAGTTTTGCGAAATAGAGCATGTTGATGAAGTACTGTTAAAGGCAAATCACTGTTTGAGCGGAGCAATATGAAATGCTTCGCATTTCGTTTCATCTGTAAGTATTTGCGTAGCAAATACTATTGTTTGATTTGCCACGAAGCTGAATCTATATGCTCTTTGAACAAAACTTGCAATAAAAATCTATCGGCACATCGTGTCGCATCGCTAAATCCTGGCTTCCCCGTTAAACTGATTCATTGCGGCGCTTACGCCGGACGCTACAATAGCCGCAGCGGCATCTGCCGCGCGTTCGATGCTCTCGCGTAATGTCCCGGCCTCATCCGCACTGAACCTGCCCAGCACATAGTCAGCAAGGTCCCAGCCTTCCGGCGCTTTCCCGATACCTATCCTGATACGCGGGAACTCGTCGGACTGAAGCTGGTAAATAACGGACTTCATACCGTTATGTGTGCCTGAACTGCCTTTCGGGCGTATCCTGATCGTTCCGACCGGCAGGTCCACATCGTCATATATTATTATAATGTTATCCATCGCGAGCTTATACCATTCCGTCACGTCCCGGATGCTTTCGCCGCTCAGGTTCATAAAAGTCTGCGGCTTTACAAGAAGGACCCTTTCACCCGCAATGGTCCCCTCCCCCGTCAGAGCCTTGTGCTTCAATTTATTGACCTTGATCCCATGCTTTGAAGACAGCAGATCGATCGTACTGAAGCCGACATTGTGCCTCGTATTTTCGTACTTATTTCCCGGATTTCCCAGACCTGCTATGACGGTCAGCTTTTCCAACCCAGCACCCCCGTGTTATTCCTTCTGTGTAAATATCGTGCTGATGGAAATGTCCCCATAGATCCTTTCGATCGCTTCGGCAAAGATCGCCGCGACCGACAGTGACCTGATCTTGCCGACAGGCTTGTCCTTGGGCAGCGGTATGGTATTGAGGGTGACGAGCTCCTTGATGCAGGAATTCTCGATCCTTTCGCAGGCCTGTCCTGAAAGCACGCCGTGCGTGCAGCATGCAAACACTTCCTTGGCCCCCATTTCGGTAAGCGCCCTGGCTGCGTTGACTATTGTTCCGCCTGTATCGATAAGGTCATCTATCAGTATGACCCGCTTTTTGTTGACATCTCCTACAACATTCATAATCTCGCTTACATTGGCCTTCGGCCTTCTCTTATCTATTATGGCTATAGGTATATCGAGCCATTCAGCAAATTTTCTTGTACGCGTAACGCTTCCAACATCCGGAGAAACTGCAACCACATCCTCGTTGGAAGGGAATTTTTCCTGGAAATAGCCTGCCATAACCGGAACGCCAATCATATGATCCACAGGAATATCAAAAAAGCCCTGGAGCTGGGGAGTATGCAGGTCCATCGTAAGTACCCTGTCCGCTCCGGCTACCGTGATGAGATTCGCAACGAGCTTCGCGGAAATAGGGTCCCTTGCTTTTGCTTTCCTGTCCTGGCGGGCATAGCCGAAATAAGGCATAACTGCCGTAATCCTGCCTGCGGATGCCCTTTTCAACGCGTCTATCATTATAAGAAGCTCCACGAGGTTATCATTGACCGGCGAACACGTGGATTGGATAACGAATACATCGGAACCTCTTACGACTTCACCTATATTGATGGCGGATTCCCCATCGCTGAATTTACCCACGGTCGCAATGCCTAGCGGAAGTCCGATCTTTTCTGCGATTTCTTCTGCGAGATCCTTGTTGGAATTTCCAGCAAAAATTTTAATATCCTTACCGTGCAGATTCATTGCTTTGCTCCTTTTAGTTTTTATATGCAAGTTTATTTAATGTTTATCCGCATGCAATGACTTCTTTTTCATGATTTCAGCGATCTGACCAAGCTGTTGAGGATCGTTCGCGCCGAGTATCTCGTCGCTGTCAGCCACTTTGTAGATACCGGCTTTATAGCCCTTCGACAGCATTATTTCCAAAGTATCGGTAAGATAATACTCACCTTGTTCATTATCGTTTTTCAGAAGCTTTAGAGCTTCGGCCAATTCCCTCGAGGAAAAGACATACATCCCGGAATTGATCTCCCTGACCGCCTTTTCAGCTTCATTGGCATCGCGCTGTTCAACTATTTTGACGAGCCGACCCTCACCGTCCCTGATTATCCTGCCGTAACCGCTCGGATCATCAACTTCGGCCGAAATGACCACTGCCTTATAGTTACCTTCATTATAATATTGCAGTGCGCTCTGGATAGTCTGCGCGGAAATTAGAGGAGTGTCTCCGTATAATACTAAAATCTGACCGTTGCCCTCATCGAAATAGCTATGGGCCTGCTGTACCGCATGCCCTGTTCCAAGACGCTGCTCCTGCAGCACATACTCGACTTTATTCCCCATATAGTCCTTCACCTGGTCGGCCTTATGTCCAACTATCGCGACGCATTTATCGACGCCTGAATCCCGTACCGCTTCGTATACCCATTCGATCATTGCCTTGCCGTAAACCTGGTGTATGACTTTAGCTTTATCCGATTTCATCCTCTTACCCTCGCCTGCAGCCAGGATAAGAGCAGTTATCTGTCCCATTTTGAGGTGTTTCCTTTCCATATCCGCATATATTATCACACTTTTTATCCTACATTTCAACATAAAAAAGACACTTCTTTCGAAAGTGCCTTTTAGGATTTATCCCTCTGCGGTTGTTGTCGAAACATATTTGTCAAGTATCGCTTTCTGGATTTTATCTCGTGTGACAGCATTGATCGGGTGAGCAATATCCTTAAATTCGCCATCGGGTGTCTTCCTGCTGGGCATTGCTATGAACAGGCCGCTCTGACTCTCGATCACTTTGATATCATGAACAACGAACTCATTATCAAAGGTTACTGAAACGACCGCTTTCATTTTCCCCTCAACGTCAATTTTTCTAATGCGGACATCCGTAATTTCCATGATCTGCTACCACCTTCCCCTATAAAAATTATGTACTTTATATATTCTATATCAAAAAGAATTCTCCTTCTTTTGTATCACTTTTTTCATATGATTGGAAGTTGATGGCACAATTCGTTTTTTATTTTATATTGCCAGGTTCGATCTCCGTCACACCCGATTCCTCATTCACATTTCTAAGAGTGAGTATTGAATACCAGCTATCAACAAGCTTCTTCGAAGGCTCCGCGGTCTGTATGAGCACGCCGATCCCCGCGACCTCGCATTCGAACTCCCTGGCCAGCTCCAGTATGCCGTTCGCAGTGCCCCCGCCTTTCATGAAATCGTCGACGAATAAAAGCCTGGAATTGCGTTTTATCGATCTTAAGGGCAGCACCATCGTCTGGATTTTCCTTGAAGAACCGGAAATATAGTTGATATTGACCGAGGCGCCGTCGGTTTCTTCATTATAATGTCTGACAACGACAAGCGGTACGTTCATATACCTGGCCGTCATAAAAGCCAAAGGTATTCCCTTGGTTTCAACAGTGATAACATAATCTATTCCCTTATCGTAAAAATATCCGGCGAAGACCCTGCCAATATCCGCAACGATCTCCGGGTCATAGATAATATCGAGCATATAAAGAAATCCCCCGGGCAGGATCCTCTCCCTGCCTGAGAGCCTGGTACTCAGATTCTCCGCCAGCTTGAGCGCAAAATCCCGCGATGCGAGCGGGATAAAACGTACGCCGCCCGAAGCTCCCGGAATGGTTTCGATAGTGCCGATACCCTGCTTCTCAAGTGAACCCCTGATTATATCTATATCCTCGCTGACGGATGATTTGGCACATCCAAGCATTTCCGTAAAATTGCCCAGCGTGAAAATCTTCCCGGGGGAATCATACAGTATCCTTTGAAGTGCCGATATTCTTTCATTTCTTTGTAATTTTTCCATATCCGATACTCATTTCTTTTACATTATTGCTGTCAGCTTTAGCGTCAGAATGTGACATTCCTCGAATAAAATATGAAGATATATCCCATGACAATATTACATTATATCAAAAGTCCGAATGCTTTAATATATTTTTACTTAAATGTTCGTAAATTCAAAAATAAATAAAATGGAACATTTTGCATATACTATAAGGATTCCTTATTATGCCGTTGAACATTTTACAATTGCAGAGAAATAATGTATGATTGAAGCAGTTCGAATAATCGTTCAGGAAGGATGTTTAGCGCCCTCGGGGCGTGAATTTCAAATAAAACATCCAAAGTAGGATGTTTAACGCCCTTGCGGCGCTGATTTTCAATAAAACACCCAAAGGAGTGTTATATATTGCGGACAAACGGACTTTTAAGTTCTGAAAATATCAAAAGGATTCATCTGACCGGTATAGGCGGCATAAGTATGAGCGGCCTGGCCGAAATACTGGCTTCGCAGGGTTATATAGTGACCGGTTCCGATATGCGGTCCTCATCGATCACAGCAAAACTTGAAAAAATGGGAATAAAGGTAACAATAGGCCATCAGTCTGAAAATGTGACCGGAGCTGATCTCGTAGTTTATACGGCGGCTGTAAAGCCTAACAATCCCGAGCTTATGGCGGCGGTCCAGATAGGTATCCCCTGTATGGACAGGGCTACCCTGCTGGGCGAGATCATGAAGAAATACCCTAAAAGCATAGCGGTATCAGGTACACACGGCAAGACAACAACGACTTCGATGATTTCCATGATATTGCTCGAGGATGGCCTCGATCCTACAATACATATCGGCGGCGAGCTCAGCGCCATAGGCGGTACGACAAGGATCGGCGCCAGCGACTATTTTGTAGCCGAGGCCTGCG
The DNA here is from genome assembly GCA_023411715.1 of Bacillota bacterium. Classification (GTDB taxonomy): domain Bacteria; phylum Bacillota; class Clostridia; order Acetivibrionales; family DTU013; genus JAEYOM01. The sequence continues at coordinate 44,445 of JAEYOM010000127.1, forward strand.
AATATACGGGAAGCTTTCTCAAGTTTTACCCGTATCTGGCCATCATATTGAATGTTGAATACGATCATGCCGATTATTATAGAAATTTCAGCGAGGTAAAAGAAGCATTCCTCGAGTTTGCTAAGCTTGTGCCGGAAGACGGCTGCCTCATTGTCAACGGCGACGACGTATCGGCGATCGACATCATGGGCAAGGTGTCGTGCCGGAAGGTCACATATGGGCTCAAGAATGAACAGTGCGACTGGTCCGCTGCAAATATATCCTTTGACGATATGGGCTGCGCGACCTATACGCTGATGCACAGGAACAAACCTGCAGCCGAGATCAGACTGAAGGTGCCCGGGATACATAACGTGGGCAATTCCGTTGCGGCTGTTGCGGCAGGCACCATCATGGGCTGCAGTCTGGCGTCGGCCATCAAGGCTTTACAGAAATTCACCGGCACCGGCAGGCGATTTGAACTAAAAGGAGTCAGCGAGGGGGTCACGGTGATCGATGATTACGCGCACCACCCAACGGAGGTCGCTTCGACGCTGAAGGCAGCGCAAAATTGCGCCCACTCGCATATCTGGTGCGTCTTCCAGCCTCATACGTATTCGCGCACGAAGTATCTTATGGATGAGTTTGAAACGGCATTCAGCGACGCCGATGCTGTAGTATTAACAGATATATATGCCGCCCGCGAAGCAGATACGGGAGAGGTGAACTCCAAAATGCTTGCAGAAAGAATCGCAGCAGCGGGGAAAAAGGTGTTTTACATAAAAGAATTCGATAACATAGCCGAATTTCTGGATAAGCACACTGAATCCGGGGATCTGGTGATAACAATGGGCGCAGGCGATATATACAAGGTCGGCGAAATGTTCCTTGAAATGAGGAAAAAGCTGGCTGTGAGCTGAAATGGAACATGCCTGAAGTTCTATAAAAAGTCAGGGAATATTCCCTGACTTTTATATTTACCGGCATTTTTTGACTATATCATTTCTTCACCGGAGTCATAGCAAAGCGTATCTCGCCCTCCGCGGCTGTTTTCTCGTCAACTGTGGCCTTCACCCTCGCCTTGACGATACCCATTTTAGAGGAAAGTATCTCGGCCTCGAGCCTAAGTGTATCACCGGGCGTGACCTGGTATTTGAATTTCATTTCGTCAATGCTCGCAAAAACTCCGAGCTTAGCTTCACCTGTCCCATCTCCTGCGGCTTCCACATTTGCGCAGATACCTGCGGTCTGAGCCAGGGCTTCGACTATCAGTACTCCCGGCATGATCGCAAAATCCGGGAAATGGCCCTGAAAAAACGGCTCGTTGGCAGTCACGTTCTTGATGCCTACAGCTCTTTTCCCCGGCTCAAGCTCTATAACCCGATCCACCAGCAGGAATGGATACCTGTGCGGTATTATTTTCTTGATATCGACATTAGTCAGCATTCGTACACCTCGTTTAAGTTATTTATTCCAATGCCTTGCAGCCTTTGACAAGCTCGGGCAAAATTTTATCCATAAAGTATTTCGCGCTCACAAGATCCGATTCGCCAAGATTACTTAATATGGCATGGTATTTTTCTACGAACGGCTCGAGATTGTTCAGCCTCACCTCATACACGCACTCCATGATAGCGTCTATATAGTCCGCGCACCTCAATATCTTGCCTTCCGGCGTGTCGTCCTTGCCGTCGGAAAGTATCTCCCTGTAAATGCTTTTATAAGGCTCCTCCATACTGACGAGCAGGTTCTCTTCGACAACTTCCTTTTCCAGCATGCTTAGCATATCCCTGAACTGCTCGTTCTTGTGCTTGATGGTGCTTATGATATCACCGGTCATGGCTTCCACGACATCGTGGTTAAGAAGCTTTTTGAAGAGCCTGCCCCAGTCTATACTGCTGCCGTTCTCTTCTTCGATCAGCGCCAGCATCTGCCCTATCTGGGCGACAAAAAACGAATGCTCGCTGACCGTCGCCCTCTGATGCATGAAGTCGGTCGACCAGCGGCCCATATTATTCAGTTTACGAACCGTCTGCAGATAATTGTGAAGCCCCATAAACAAAACTCCGCCGTTAATAATACTTTTAGTGAAACAATACAGCCGATAAAACGTATACCATATTGTATATTTTATTATATCAGAGAAGGATATGCAAACAAAGCAATTATTGCCGCGGCTTTATTAAGCATGCCAAACATGGTAAAACAAGCTGGTAATATGGTATAATAGCCTTACTCCGCAAAGCTGTTATACGCCTCCGGAGGAATTTACTCTCTGCCGGAAATTCGCCCTTGAATATCCGGACGGCAAAGCGGCGATGCGCAATTATACCATGATAAATCATAGTATAATATTCAGGAAATGATTACTGCCAAGCACAATAAAAGAGGTATTTATGGTAACCTTACGATATATAAGGGATCTCTTGCTCAAACACAAATACAGGTACGTAATCGGCATCATCTTCCTGCTGGGCGTCGATATTCTTCAGCTAGTACTGCCGAAAATACTGGGAGATGCCACGGATTATTTGGAGAGCGGCACTCTTACCGCACAGAAGCTTGCGGAATTTTCGGTCATTATAGCGCTGATAGCCGTAGGCGTAGCGGTTTTCAGATTCCTCTTCAGGTACACTCTTTTCGGAGTTTCAAGATCTATCGAATTGTCATTGCGGAACCGTTTTTACGCTCACCTTCAGAAGCTGTCGATGAACTATTTCAATACTCACAAGACCGGGGACATAATGGCGCATGCCACGAACGACATGAACAACGTTACCATGGCAACCGGCCAGGGGATAATTTTCGCAGTAGACAGCCTGCTTATCCCGATAGTCGCGCTCGTCATGATGTTCAATACTGCGGGCTTCAGCCTGACTGCGGCCTGTTTTGCGCCGCTTATCGTACTCGGGGTCGTCGTATTTTTCTTTATGAAAATCATGCAGTCGACCGTGCAAAGGCAGCAGGAAACCTTCTCGAACCTGACGGAAACAGCCAGAGAGAACTTTTCAGGAATACGCGTGATCAAGTCCTTCGTTCAGGAGCAAAAAGAGATCGATAGGTTCGAACGTGCCAACAAGGTTAATAAAGAGGCGAATCTGAAGTTCGCACGCCTTATGAGCATGATGTTCCCGAGCGTATCGCTAGTCGCTTCAATATCATTTGTCATAGCTCTGTGGTACGGCGGTATCCTGGTCGTCAGGGATCAGCTGACACTGGGCGGCTTCGTCGCTTTCAACAGCTACCTGGGAATGCTGATATGGCCTATAACTGCGCTTGGCTGGGTTGCCAACATATTCCAGAGAGGCAGCGTTTCGCTCAGCAGGATCAATACGATCATGGACGAGACACCCGAGATAGCCGACTCAACAGCGGAAGCGGATCCTGCAGGTTCGATCGGCGGAAGCCGGGCCGACGGAAGCCGGGCCGACGGAAGCTGGGCCAACGGAAGCCGGGCGGACGGAAGCTGTGCCGACGGAAGCCGGGCGGACGGAAGCTGTGCCGACGGAAGCCGGGCCAACGGAAGAACTGCAGCCCCTGGGACACCCCATAATAGCACAGTTCCCGCGATCGAAGGCACGATCGAGTTCAGGGAGCTTACGTTTACATACCCCGGCTCCGACAGTCCCGTACTTAAAAATATCAGCGTCAAAGTGGAAAAAGGCAAAACGCTCGCCATAGTAGGACGTACCGGCAGCGGCAAGACTACGCTCATCAATCTGATCCCCCACCTTTTATCGGTACCGGAGGGGAAACTATTCATAGACGGCAGGGACATCAACGAAATACCGCTATCGGTACTCCGCAGCAATATCGGCACCGTACCCCAGGATACCTTCCTTTTCTCCGATACGATCAGGGAAAATATCGATTTTTACAGGGGTTTCAGCGATCTGGATATCGAGGATGCAACAAAAACAGCCCGGCTGTATGACAATATTATAGAATTTCCCAACGGGTTCGGTACGATGGTCGGAGAGCGCGGAGTGACGCTCTCGGGAGGCCAGAAGCAGCGTGCGGCCATAGCCAGGGCTGTCCTCGGGTCGCCTGCGATTCTGATACTGGATGATTGTCTTTCGGCTGTTGATGCAAAAACCGAAGAAAGTATACTGGGCGATCTAAAGGTACTGATGAAGCAGCGCACGAGCATAATCGTGTCGCACCGTATCTCGGCCGTCAAGGATGCGGATGAGATCATAGTGCTGGACGACGGCAGGATAATCGAGCGCGGAACTCACGACTCACTAATCGGGCTCGGAGGGTATTACAGCAGTCTTTACACCAGGCAGCTGCTTGCAGACGAGATAGAGGAGGCGGAATAATATGGCCGATAACAATGAAAGCAACAGCTTACAGGAAGAGGAACTTGATGCCAAAGCTTATGATTCCCGCCTGATGAAGAGGCTGCTAAAGTTCGCATCAGGGTACTGGCGCTATTTCCTTGCCGCTGTGTTCCTGCTGCTGGCTTCAACGGGCGCCGACCTCGCAAGGCCTTATCTTATGAGTGTAGCGATCGACAAATATATAAAAAAGGACGATATTGCGTCACTCAACACTATGGGCGTCATCTTCGTTCTGCTGATAGCGGGAAGCTTCGTGTTCAACCTGCTCCAGACCTATGTGCTGAGTTATGCCGGCCAGTCCATAATATACAACATAAGGCAGCTGCTTTTCTCTCACCTCCAGAGGATGCCCCTTTCCTTCTTTGATAAGAATCCTGTAGGCAGGCTCGTTACACGCGTAACAAACGATACCGAGACCCTGAACGACATGTATACGAACGTGCTGGTAACGCTGCTAAGGGATTTTGCCGTGCTGATCGGCACTATAATATTCATGTTCAGGATGAAGGCATCATTGACGTTCGTCGCGCTTGCCGTCATGCCGATAGTAGTTTTGCTGACGATCTTTTTCAGGATGCGCATCAGGAAGGTCTACAGGAACGTTCGCGTCGCGCTGGCAAAAATCAATTCCGCCATATCCGAAAACATCTCGGGTATGCGGATTATCCAGATGTTCAGCCGGGAGAAGGAAAATTACGCCAGGTTCAACGAGACCGGGAAGGAATACTATAAGGCAGCAATGAACGAGGTCGTGACCTTCGGACTTTTCCGTCCGATCATAGAGATGCTTGCTTCTTTTGCAATGGCGCTGCTGATCTGGTTCGGAGGCATGGACGTCATCAAGGGATCTATCGAGTTCGGAGTGCTGTATGCTTTCGTGAATTACATCAGCATGATGTTCCAGCCTATCAACGACCTTGCGGAAAAGTACAACATACTGCAGTCTTCCATGGCCGCATCCGAGAGGATATTCATGATAATGGACACACCGGAGGAGGAAGACTCCGGTAATCAGCCGATGGATGCAAAAACGCTAAACGGCGGCATAGAATTCAGGAACGTATGGTTTGCCTACAACGAGGGGGATTGGGTCCTCAAGGACGTCAGCTTCAAGGTGCCGCCCGGACAGACAGTAGCCATCGTAGGAGCGACAGGCGCCGGCAAGACCTCGATCATAAGCCTGCTTAGCCGTCTGTACGAAATACAGAAGGGCGAGATACTGATCGACGGCGTCAATATAAAAGATATGAGGAAGGATGATCTCAGGCGGTCCATCGGAGTCGTACTCCAGGATGTCTTCCTATTCAGCGGAAAGCTGAAGGACAATATCAGGCTGAATGAAAACAATATCAGTGATGAAATGATAAAGGAAGCCGCCGAATACGTAAATGCCGACGGCTTCATAAGCAAGCTCCCTTCGGGCTACGATGAGGAAGTGATGGAACGCGGTTCCACGTTCTCCTCAGGCCAGAGGCAGCTGCTCGCGTTTGCGCGCGCCCTCGCGTTCGATCCGGCCGTGCTCGTACTGGATGAAGCCACTTCGAATATAGATACCGAAACAGAACTGCTGATACAGGATGCATTGGCCAAGCTGACGAGTAACCGTACCACTATCGTCATCGCACACAGGCTTTCAACTATACAGCATGCCGACAACATAATCGTACTGCACAAGGGCAGAGTCAGGGAATCCGGCAATCACCAGGAACTGCTGGCTAAGAGGGGCATGTATTATTCACTGTATTTGCTGCAGTACCAGAAGGAAAACGCAGACGGTCAGGCTGCAGGGCAATAGCGATGCCCTCTGTACCGGTGGCTCTTTATTGCGGAGTTTTGTTCAAAGAGCATATAAGATTCGCTTTGCGGCAAATTCAAACAATACTATTTGCTTTTGCAAATAGTTACAGATGAAACAAAATGCAGCGCATTTTATATTGTTCCGCTCAAACAATGAATTTACCTGATGCAAAGCTTCATCAATATGCTCTAAATCACAAAACTCATGCAATAGCGAACCACCGGTACAAAGGGGCAATGACTCTTCTAGGACAGTGGACACGACTGCCTCCGCCTGACAATATTTTACTTGACACCTTGGTGCGCAGTTAATATAATAAACATATGAACATTTGCTCACATGTTTGTACATCTGTCCTTTTACATCAAAAAAGAATACAACTAAGGAGATTATCTGCAATGATTGATCAAGAACACAATGAACATCACGAACATCCAGATCACACCGGCCATCACCATGACCATGACATATCCAATGTCAGCAAAGGCAGGCTGCTTTTTGTCATTGCTTTCAATTTTATCATAACATTATCCGAGATCATCGGAGGATTATTGTCGGGAAGCCTGTCTCTTGTTTCCGACGCGTTTCACAACCTAAGCGATACGGTTTCCATTATCCTAAGCTATGTGGCCATAAAGATAGCTGAAAAACCGAAGGATAAAAAGAGAACATACGGGTACAAGAGAGCCAATATATTGTCCGCCTTTATAAACTCCGCTTCCCTGACCGGTATTTCCGTATTTCTGACGGTTGAGGCAATCAGAAGGTTTGCCAGTCCCTCCCCTGTCGCGGGCAACATAGTCATCATCGTAGCGATCATAGGACTGTTCGGGAACCTGTTCAGCATACTGCTGCTCAAAAAAGGCTCAAAGGAAAGCATGAATATCAAATCGTCATATCTGCACCTCCTCAGCGATACGCTGTCATCTGTCGTCGTAATCGCCTCAGGTATCCTGATCAGGTTTACAGGGGTATATTGGATCGATCCCGTCATGACTATCCTTATAAATGTTATAATCCTAAGATCCAGCTACTCAGTGCTGAAAGAAAGTATAAGCATATTCATGCAAAGCGCTCCGGTGGATATAGACATAGACGAGGTATGCTCGAGCCTCGACAGTATCGAAGGAGTGAAGGGAGTGCACCATATCCATGTTTGGAGGCTTGACGAGAACAACATCATGTTCGAAGGGCATGTTCAGACCGAAGATATGCCTGTCAGCCGGTCCGCAGAAACAAGCGAAAGGATACAGCATATGCTGGAGGAAAAGTATAAAATTAACCACTCTATGATACAGTTCGAAAGTGTCGCATGCCAGGACAGTAGCTGCAGGATCTGAGGCGGAAACGTGCCGGATTCTCCCTGGCTACTCTGCGCGGTCTTTTAAAATTACACAGCCTGATCTCTCCCAAATACATCTTCAAATCGAACAATATCGTCTTCACCCAGATACTCTCCATTTTGGATTTCAATAATCTCAAGTATCTCATCCTCCAGATTCATAAGTCTGTGTTTTGTCTCCTTAGGAATATAAATGCTCTCATTCTTTTTTATGCTGCGTACGTCATCCCCGCCAACTATTACACTGGCAATACCATTTATGACAACCCAGTGCTCACTTCGTTGATGATGCAGTTGTAGACTTAGTTTTTTTCCGGGAAATACAGAAATCTTTTTAACTTTATACCCGTATGCCTCTGAAATTACTTTATAAGTACCCCATGGCCTTTTTACCATATTATGTTCGCTTATAACATTACGGTCTTTAAGTTTTTCACATAAAAGATTTACCTTCTGTGTATCCCCACGGCTTGCAACCATTATAACATCATCAGTCTCAACTACAAGAATATCCTTTAAACCAATGCCGGCAACCAGTCTTTCACTGGAAAACAGCATTGATCCCGCACAATCTATTGCTATACTATCACCATTCAATACATTGCCGTTGTTATCTTTCTCCAGGAACTCGTAAATTGAATCCCATGACCCGACGTCATTCCAATATATTTCCAGAGGAATTGTAACAACATTTACCGATTTTTCAGCAATTGCATAGTCAATTGATATACTTTTTACATTGATAAAGTTCTTCATTACATCTATAAAGCTATTTTGAAAGACCTGAAAAAAAATTGCAGGCTCGAAATTTTTCAACTCTTTAATAAAAGTTTTAATTGAAAAGCAAAACATACCTGAATTCCATAAATAACAACCTGCGTTTAAATAAGCTTTTGCAGTTTCAAAATCAGGTTTTTCAACAAAGGTTTCAACAATAAATGCGTTAATATCGTTTTGAGATATATCATTACACTTCCAGGATCGTCCACACTTAATATATCCATATCCTGTTTCCGGCTTGTTAGGTTTAATACCAAGGGTCGCAATTTTACTATTTCGAGCAGCAATACAACATTTTTTTACAAGTTCAATAAACTCATTTTTAGGCCTTATTATATGATCAGCGGTTCCGACAAATACTTCTTCATCCTCGCCGCATTTAAGGTTATCAATGATATATTTTATTGCCAAAGCAATTGCGGGGGCTG
>JAEYOM010000159.1 GCA_023411715.1 Bacillota bacterium
GCCCCGAGGGTCAGGAACTGTATGCACTGTGACGCGGAATCGGCCCTCTGATCGTATTGCCCCGGCAGATACTCGATCGCAAATACTTTTTCGCTTTCGGCAAGCTGTATTGCTTCTTCATATATATTGTCTACAGGCGGTTCGGAAAAAATGACGCAGCGGGAATCCCGATATTCCTCATCAGTTATGTCCGATATATCATACCTGTTTATAATCCGGACGCCGCTCAGGCCTTTGATACCGAGATTACTCTTCAGATCCCGGAAAAGTCCCTGCGCCTCGACGTCGTAACCTTTCATCTTTTCTGCGAATACGCGTCTTACCTTGTTTCTCTGTCCGTTTTCACTCATCATATATACCTCAAATCCGGCTCGCAGCCATTTATTTCAGCTTAAAACGCATCAGCTCATAAAAAAATTTCCGTTTACAGAAAAATTTACTTACCCCTGCTGCGTTTCAACGGGGCTGATCGCAAGCTTAGCTTGCTTCTCGCCTATGCATCCCAGGCAGAGGATATTTTTTGCCTCGTTTTATTTACATTATACATTCTTTTAATTTATAATTATAATTAATATATTTAATATTTCATATTAGGATAACTTATGGATATCAATTTCGAACATTACAAGGTGTTTTATAACGTTGCCAAACTGGGCAGCTTCTCCGCCGCGGCAAAGGAGCTGTTCATATCGCAGTCCGCCGTGAGCCAGTCGATAAAGACTCTCGAGGAGCAGACGGGCAGCGTATTGTTCGTGCGCGGGCCGAGAACCGTCAAGCTCACAGCAGTCGGTGAAATGCTGTTCAGCCATATCGAACAGGCGTATAACCTGATCAGGGCAGCCGAGGTCAAAATACGCGAGATGCAGTCCTACGGCCTCGGCGAAATAAAGATAGGCGTCGGTGATACCATACTGCGCTTTCTGCTGATACCCTTTCTGCAGAAATTTATAAAAAAATACCCGAAAATAAAGCTGCAGATAATAAACAGGACTTCCTCAGGCATAATAGAATCGCTTAAATCGGGCGCCGTTGATCTCGGTATTGTGACGCTTCCCGTTGAAGACAAGGATGTCGAAGCACTAGGATTCCGCACTGTTGAGGATGTATTCGTCGCATCCGGCCGTTTCGCAGGGCTCAAAAACAAAGCCATATCTACGCAGGAATTATCACAGCTTCCATTGCTCCTGCTTCAGAAGGAAAGCCTGACACGGCGCAATCTTGATGCCTTTTTCGCATCCAAAGGCTTGAGCATCGTCCCCGAGATAGAGCTCGAAAGTATGGAACTGCTTATTGAATTAGCCAAAATTGGTCTCGGCATAGCATATGTACTAAAGGAGAGCGCATCTGCACCTGTTTCCGAAGGCGAGCTCTTCATCCTTCAAACGGAAGACCGGATGCCCATAAGGAAACTGGGGATCGCAAAGCTTAAAAGCGTGCCCCTGTCCCCTGCCGCAGATCTATTCATCTCCGAACTCGGTAATGTACAAATATAAAAACATTAATTTTTTTTACGCTTTCTTGACCAACACTGATATCAAGCATCTCCTTTGTTTATTTCATAGAACCTTTATGTTATGATTTATCCATAAACACAACTTTGGGGCATTATTATATAAGGTTGTGTTTTAATTTATTCATAGAGAGGATGGTACACATGTCGGAACAGATCAGACAAATTGCCGCCAGGATCAGGGATCTTCGCGATATCGCAGGTCTTTCCGTTGAAACGGTCGCAGGTGAGCTCGGTATTACGGCTGAAGAATACATAGAGTTTGAAGGCGGAGAAGTAGATATACCCATAGGTTTCCTATATGAACTGGCCAACAGATTCCGCGTCGAACTGACCGCAATTTTGACGGGCGAGGACCCGAAGCTTCATACCTATTGCCTCGTCAGAAAAGATAAGGGCGTAAGCGTCGACCGTAAAAATCCGTACAAGTACCAAAGTCTTGCTTATAATTTCGTAAACAAAAAAGCCGAGCCGTTCATGGTCTTTGTCGAACCTGAAGCCGACAACGTCCCAATCCACCTCAACAACCATCCCGGCCAGGAATTCAATTACGTTATGGAAGGCACGCTGATGATTTACCTCGACGGACATCAGCTCATACTAAACGAAGGTGATTCCCTCTATTTCGACTCCGGCTTCAACCACGGCATGAAGGCAACCGGCGGAAAACGGGCAAAGTTCCTCGCAATTATTTTCTGATACTCAGGGTCGGCTGAAATATTATTTTCGATACTTTTTGGGGGAGCGGGGCTCCGCTGTAGTCCAGGTTGCATGGGCGAGCTGCAAGCAGAGCTTGCGGCCAGCTCCCCAAAAAAAGTTTTAGCGGAAGTTATATTTCAACGATCCCTTGGCATTTTGTCGGAATACAGCTCTTTGCTTGGCTTTGATGGATATCGCAATAATACTTAAAGACAGGGGTTTTAATTATGCTGGGAAAAGTTTCTGAACAAACAGGATTTCAAAACGTACGATGATTTATTTGAAAATTATCGTGTCAGCACGCCTGACAATTTTAATTACGCATATGACGTGTTCGACGCAATTGCCGACAAAACGCCCGAGGCAAGAGCAATGGTCTGGTGCGACGACAAGGGCGGAGAGGCGATCTACAATTTCGATCAGATGAAGCGCTACAGCAGCAAGGCTGCCAACTTCTTCAAGGGACTTGGTATCAAAAAAGGCGATCCGGTCATTCTGATACTTAAAAGAAGATATGAATTCTGGTTCTGCCTGCTGGGACTGCACAAGCTGGGCGCTGTCTGCATACCTGCCACACACCTCTCACAAAAAAGGATATCGTCTACAGGTGCAACGCCGCGGACATCAAAATGATCGTTTCAGTTGCAGACGATGAGGTTATAAAGCATGTAGAGGAAGCCATGCCTGACTCTCCTTCACTCAAGTTCAAGGCTATCGTCAGCGGTTCGCATGAAGGCTGGATTGATTTCAAAGGTGAGCTCGAGAAAGCCTCCGATGTATTTGAAAGGCCTACGGGCAGCGATGATACTAAAAACGGCGATATGATGCTGCTCTACTTTACATCCGGTACGACCGGGATGCCTAAAATGGTGCAGCATAATTTCACTTACCCGCTCGGTCACATACTTACCGCGAAATACTGGCAGAACCTACTGGACGGCGGCCTTCACCTCACCGTCGCCGATACCGGCTGGGCCAAGGCGATGTGGGGCAAAATATACGGGCAGTGGATCAGCGGTTCGGCCATATTCGTTTATGATTACGATAAATTCGTTCCGAAGGAAATGCTCGATGTCATAGTAAAGCACAAGGTCACTTCCTTCTGCGCTCCGCCGACGATATACAGGTTCTTCATCAAGGAAGACCTGTCCAGGTTTGACCTCAGCAGTCTCAAGCACTGCTCAATCGCAGGAGAACCATTGAACCCCGAGGTCTACAGCCAGTTCCTCAAGGCAACCGGTATGAAGCTTATGGAGAGTTATGGAGGGTTATGGAGGGTTATGGACAGACTGAACTCACGATAACGTTCGCCACGTTCCCATGGATGGAATCGAAGCCCGGCTCCATGGGCAAACCCGCTCCGGGGTATGATATCGATCTTCTCGATGAAAACGGCAACTCGTGCGATATCGGTGAATAAGGCCAGATCGTTATCCGCACAGATAAACGCAAGCCTTACGGTATGTTTGACGGGTACTACAGGGATCCGGACCTTACTCACAAGGTCTGGCATGACGATATCTACTACACCGGCGACATGGCCTGGAAGGACGAGGACGGCTATTTCTGGTTCGTAGGCAGGGCTGACGATCTGATCAAAAGCTCCGGCTACAGGATCGGACCCTTCGAAGTCGAGAGCGCCCTCCTCGAGTATCCCGCAGTGCTGGAATGCGCGATCACTGCGGTTCCCGATCCTGACAGGGGCCAGATCGTAAAGGCTCCAGTCGTGCTGGCAAAGAATTATGCCGCGAGCGACGATCTTGTAAAGGAACTGCAGGATCACGTGAAAAAGGTCACTGCGCCTTATAAATACCCGAGGCTGATCGAATTCGTCACTGAGCTTCCAAAGACGATCAGCGGCAAGATCAGAAGGGTCGAGATACGTGAGCAGGATAAATAAGGCTCAATCAGTAAAATACCTGCGGCGAATATGCCGCAGGTACCCTGTTACTTCATCCAGATATTCAGGTTTTACGCGCTTTCTAACTCCTCTACCCTTCCAGTTCGGCCAGTTTGCCAAGCAGAGTATTGCTTCTTTC
>JAEYOM010000167.1 GCA_023411715.1 Bacillota bacterium
GAGCAACACCGCAGAGGGACATTTGGCGGCCCGCCAGTCCCGGGCAGGTGGCTTGAGCCATTCAGAAATGCTTGGCCTAGATAGATGATTATCAAATACAGAACCCGGCTTACAGACTTACTCATACCAACAGCGTGAAAAGCGTCCGAATCAGGGCGCTTTTTGCTTTATGCCGGTATTAGATGAACAATTCGTAAATAGCTAATATTATGATAAGTAAACCCGAAATAACGGCAGTTCTTTTGTTGACTACTCTTGCTAGATAATGCGAACCAATGAAATACCCGAGAGTTATTGTCAATATACTGGCGACGAAAGTGAGCAAAGAAGTTAGAACAATATTCAGACCCGTAATACTTGCACCGACCCCGATACCGATATTGTTGAGAGTCAATGCGAGAGCGAGGATGATCGACTCTTTTGCATCAATGACTGAGGATCTGTCGATATCCACTTTTTCAGGATTTTCAAAAATACCGTCAGAATCGGAGCCCTTCGTTAAGGGCTTTATAATGGTCCATAGTCCGATCAGTAATAGAATTATACTGCCTAGTGAGTTTTCAATATTTTCGGGAATTATCTTCAGAAGGATCTTACCCAATGCCATGGAAAGGACTGTTCCGATCAATGTGATCACTGCTATCAGCAGGTTTGCCAACGGCCCTATTTTTACTTTTTTAATCCCATATGACAAGCCTACGATAATATTATCCATGTTTGCTGAAAGCACAAGTAAAAGAGAAGAAATTATATGCATTTGATAGCTCCCGCCAAGAATAAGTTTTTACATACTATTCACCAGACGGGTGTTGTGTTAAATGAATTTATATCCGAACAATAAAAAACGCCAGCCTTAAAAGGCTGGCATCTCGTGCAATATTGCTATTTTGAAGTACTATACTATGAATTTTGAAATAGAGCGCTGCAGTTCGTCGGAAGAGGATTTGAGTTCATCGGCAAACCTTGCGAGCTCTTCAATACTTGACAACTGCTCCTGTGTTGAAGCAGTGACCTCCTCGGAGGCTGCGGCAGTTTCTTCCGATACCGCCGAAATATTCTGTATTGAATTGATTGCATCCGCTTTGTTTTCTTCCATTTCGGTTATTCCGGACATGATCTGCTCAACCTGGGTCGACAGGTTTTCCATGGACCCCATTATACGTTTGAAAATCCCTGTAGCACTCGAAACCGCTTCATTTTGCAACCGTAAAATAGATTCTGTATCAGCGGCCTTATCTACGGTTTTCTTGGTTTGTAGCTGCGTATCCTTTATGATTTTAGAAATTTTCCGGGCCGACTCCATGGATTGTTCGGCTAGCTTTCGCACTTCGTCCGCTACGACGGCAAAGCCCTTTCCCGATTCGCCTGCTCTCGCGGCTTCTATTGCCGCATTCAGGGCCAGCATATTTGTCTGATCGGCGATCCCGCTTATTACGTTAACGATCTCACCTATAGACTTTGAATTTTTATCGAGTTCATTTATCTCCAACTTGATCTCATGCGATATTTTCGTCGTCCTGTCAGCTTTCATGCCAAGGTCTTCGATTGAAGCCAATCCCTCCTTGGTTATTTCCGCGGTGTCGATCGTCAGACGGTCGATCGATTTGGCGTTTTCTGTCACACGATTAATATGATCTGCAAGAATACTAATTTTTCCAACTCCGTGCTCGGCGTCTGAAGCTTGGGAAGAAGCTCCCTGAGAGATCTCCTGTACGGACTTGGCTATCTCGTTCGATACTGCTGCGACCTGCTGCGAGGTCGAAGATACTATCCCTGAAGAATCTGCAACTTTTTGAGACACTTCAGTAGTTTGCCTTATTATAGCCCGCATATTTTCGATCATGGAATTAATACTATTTGTTAATTTACCGAATTCGTCTTTTCTTGGCGACTTGAGAGATGACGTCAGATCACCGGATGCCGCCTTGTCTGAAGCTTTGATTATATTGTTTATCGTTTTACTCATATTATTGGCAATGAGCATGCCGGTGCCAAAAGCTATAAGAACGGCAATGATTATCAGTATAAAGGAAAAGCGCATAAAAGCATTCGCATCAGATGTCAATTCCTCTTGAGGAATCAATCCTAAAAGTATACAGCCGGTATCCGATATTTTTGAATAAGTCATCAAATATTTCTCACCACTAAAGCTGATATCATCGGAACCCGCGGCATTCTTTGAAGAATACAGTTTTTTATAAAAATCCTGTTTAGTGATTGAATTTTCCCCGGTTTCGTCTTTTCCGTTAACTATCACCCTCCCATCGGGGCTTACAACGTATATCAGCTGTCCCTGAGCCAGTTTTATGTTAGCTTCAAGCTCCGTTATCGTCTGCGGATTCATATCAATAACAAGCATACCTACTATTTCAAAGCTGTATGTACTCCTTACCAACCGGACATATGAAAGGGAATAATAATCCATCGACGTGTTTTTATTGAGAGCATCAAGTTCTTGGTGCTTGCCGAACCAGCCTACTGAATTATCGGAAGATGAAAGCTTTTTATAAATCGAAGTATCCTTAAACATATCCAGGCTTGTCCCAGATACGTTCAATGCGGTAGAAATTGCGGCTAAATCGCCGTTGCTCGGAACAAGCGTTATATTGCTTATCTGCGGACTGAAAGTTAACAGGTTGGAAAATGTGTCTTTAACATTTGAATTAAGCGTCATTATATCAAATACTGATCTGCTTGAATTACTGGAAAGATAATCCTGGACATCGCTATCCGCAAAAATCTGGTCACCGTAGTTTTGTACCGTCTGCATGACTACATCCAGGTATTGTCCGCTGCTTCCTATCGTACTCGATGACGACTGTTTGGCGTTTACGGTAGCCCTGTCCAGTGTATTGATGAAGGATGCCGTTCCCTGTACCAGGATAAGGACTACAGGTATGAGAAATGCTGCGATGAGTTTAATACGGATGCTTTTTGAATTGAAGAAGATATTAAAGAATTTTTTTTTAGCCGATTCCAAGATCTTGCTGAATTTACTGGATTTTTGTTTTATCATTTTTTGATAGGCACCTGCTTTCAAAATAGTATGATTTATATCGCTTACCTTAACTCACAAAAACCCTTTATAAGAAAATCATGAAAAATTGCAATATTTTATATAATATTATATTTGATGATGTGTGGCTATAGGTCTATTGGTCTATTTCTGTTATATGCATATAAATAAAACACCCGGCTTCTGAATATAATTAACAGAAAAAATATACGGATAAATTTTTAATGTATTTCTATGGGCAGGGAAGTGATATTGTGGAGGAAGTCTCAGAATTTCACACGGTCCGGGGCTATCAGCTGCTTGAGCAGAATAAGAAGCTTCTGACCTCCGCAATGGAAGATTATCTTGAAATGATCTATAGGAATAGCCTTAAAGAGGGTTATATGCGGATCAACACACTTTCCGAGCTGCTTAATGTTGCGGCGCCGTCAGCTACTAAAATGGTTCAGAAGCTCAGCAGGATGGGGCTGTTGGATTATAAAAAATACGGTATCATATTTTTGACCGAAAACGGCAGAGAAATTGGTGAATTTCTGCTCTATCGCCACAATATCATAGAGTGTTTTCTTAAGAATCTCGGAGTCGTGGACAATATCCTTGTCGAAACTGAGCTGATCGAACATAATATCTCCGATACGACACTCAAGAGAATGAGTATCTTTAACTCCTTCGTTAATAGAAATCCCGAATTGATAAATAAATTCAGGCTTTTCTCCGAGCAATCCATGGAATGACTGAATATCCCTATTATCCAGCCATCTCTGAATAAGTTACATTATGTAACATATCATTTCTTATTTTCATATTGTAGTTTAGGTAAACAAAATTAGACTTGACTAAAATATCTGCATTATTATGTCCGGATCATCAGAAACGGATTATTGAGAGGTGCTTGAAGTGCTTGATCAGAGCTATGCCCGCGTTATTGGTTCCAGACAGGAACCGTTCAGGATAAAAAGCGTAAGGATAGAAAAGAACAGAAGTATATTAGGCAGGGCCAGAACTATATTGAAATACATAGGTCCTGCTTTTGTTGTAAGCGTGGCATATATTGACCCCGGCAATTTCGCGACCAATATAAGCGGCGGGTCGGTATTTAACTACAGCCTTGTCTGGGTGATCCTGTGGAGCAACATGATGGCTATGTTCCTTCAATCGTTGTCAGCCAAGCTTGGAATAGCAACAGGCTGCAATCTGCCTCAAATGTGCGGCAAGGTGTTTTCAAGGACGACAAACTGGATCTTCTGGATCGTGGCAGAGCTCGCAGCCATGGCGACCGATCTTGCTGAATTTCTGGGAGGCACGCTTGGATTCTATCTGCTCTTTCATATCCCGATGCCTTATGCAGGTATCCTGACTGCCGTCATTACGTTTTTCATAGTTTACATCGGAAGATACGGGCAGAGGACGGTAGAAATAATAATATCCCTGCTTGTCGCGGTCATCTGTATTTCATACACGGTAGAACTGTTCCTTGCCAAACCGGATTGGGGTGAGGCTGGATTGCACGCAATCATTCCGTCGCTGCCGAATGGCCAAGCGGTAATGATCGCAGTGGGCATGCTCGGAGCGACAGTAATGCCGCATGTTATATATTTGCACTCTCAGCTGGTCCAGCACAGGAATAAGGATCTGACCGAGGCGGATAAAAAGAAGCATCTCAGGCTGGAAAAGCTCGATATAGTAATTGCCATGAATATAGCATGCATCGTTAATGCGGCGATGGTGATAGTTTCCGCCGCTGTCTTTTACAGGAACAGTATGGCTGTAGATTCGATCGAGCAGGCGCACAGATCGCTGTCGCCTTTATTGGGCGAGGCGTCTGGGGCGGCCTTCGGGTTCGCGTTGATCGCATCGGGACTTTCTTCCTCTGCGGTCGGCACAATGGCAGGGCAGGCAATTATGCAGGGTTTTGTTGGGCTAAAGATCAACGATAATATAACAAGGCTCATTACGATGCTGCCCGGTATGCTGATAATAATCCTCGGGTTTAATCCGATGCAGGTCCTTGTTTTAAGCCAGGTCACACTGAGCTTCGTACTTCCAGTTGCGATCATTCCGATGCTTTTGATAACAAGGCGCAGGGACCTTATGGGATCGCTGGTAAACAAGCCGGCAACGAATATGATCGGCTGGATAATAACAGGCGTCATAATATGCGCAAACGCTGTGCTTTTGTTCATGACATTTACAGGGAGAGTATAATAGCCTAATAGATTCCATTGTGTGAGTCTATTATACGCCTCCGGCGGAATTTATGCGCCGCCGATTATTTGACCTAGAATATTTGGATGGCAAAACGGCGATGCGCAATTATACCATGATAAATCATAGTATAATACTACAGCCGAACATCAATAATAATATAGAATGTGCTATAAAAATACGAGGTGTTTATGCCTAAAGAAAAAAACAAAGTAACGTTCGAGCGTGCGGAGGCGCTGGACCCACGGCTGGCTGAGGCCGAAAAGGAAAAGGCAAAAATCGAAGAGATAAAGGAACTTGGAAAAGCGACTATAACAAATCCCAGGGGCAATATCCACTGCCTCACCATAATCGGGCAGATCGAGGGACATATTATATTGCCTCCGCAGAACAAAACAACAAAGTATGAGCATGTTATACCACAACTCGTTGCAATTGAGGAAAATACGGAGATCGAAGGCCTGTTACTCGTACTTAATACGGTAGGAGGGGATGTTGAGGCTGGACTTGCAATCGCGGAAATGGTAGCCAGTATGGACAAGCCTACCGTTTCGCTGGTATTGGGGGGCGGCCACAGTATCGGTGTTCCTATGGCTGTCTCGACGAACTTCTCTTTTATAGCTCCTTCTGCTACGATGACAATACACCCGATACGGCTCAACGGTATGGTTATCGGCGTTCCCCAGACTTATGAGTATTTTGACAAAATGCAGGAGAGGGTCGTACAGTTTGTCAGTAAGAATTCATCTATTTCAAAGGAAGACTTCAGAGCACTCATGCTAAAAACAGGAGAAATTGCAAATGACGTCGGGACAGTCCTGTTCGGCGAGGAAGCGGTTAAAAGCAGGCTCATCGATGCAGTGGGAGGGCTTTCCGACGCAATGAACAAGTTGTATGACCTGATCGCGCAAAAAAGATTGAAAGCGGGACAACAAAATAATCTTCCGTCCGGTGGTGAGCTGCAGTGATACTGTATTCGATTATACCCCCGGAGATAGTATTCCAGGGCTTCCAGGAAAATGAGGCTGCGGAGAAACAAAATACCGGTATCTTTGAAGCATATTACAGGGGAGAGAAGGTACTGGTATCAAAAAACGCATATAGCCGTTTTGAGATAGTCAGATTACTCAGTACCTGTCCGAAATCGTTCCTGAATGAATATTTTCAGCCGGGCCATGTAATTGAGGAGTGGGAATTAAAAATGAACCGGTGAGTATCGGCAATGTATGAATCATGACCACCCGCTGAGCGGGTGGTTTGTGCTAGCCCTATAAGGGCATGTTACCTGCTTAAGCCTTAAGGCTTACTGAATGGTTTGCCAACCGCATTATATTTACTCGCTACCGCTAAAGCGGT
>JAEYOM010000093.1 GCA_023411715.1 Bacillota bacterium
CCGCCCTATGAACGACGGCTCCCGGAGGTATCTGTCAGGCCTTTCATCACAAACTCGCCTATATACTGCAGGACATCAGGAAAATACTTGAGTCCTACCTCTCCTTTGTGCAGATCCACATTGGTTATGGCCGCGAAAATGGCCATGATCATCCCGGCATCGATATCGTCCCTCATCTTTCCAACTTTCTGCCATTTCTGCACGATCTCAATAAAGCTTTCATAGAGGAAATCCACATGCTCGAGCCCGTTTTCCTCGCGGAAATTCCGTTCGATCCTGTTGAAAACATCTTTGTTATACCATTCCTTCAATATGGGATTCGAGTTCATTCCCTCATAGTTTGCTGCCAGCATATCCATCATTACTTTTATAGGAACGGCTTCAAGATCCAAAGAATCCATTATGCTTTTCTTCAGTTTTGCATTTTCCTCCATATAGATTTCCATAAACAGCTTTTCTTTTGAAGGATAGTAAATATAGAATGTCCCGGCCGCCATTCCCGCCATTTTTGTTATCTCAGCTACATTTGTATTTTTGAATCCCTTCGTGCTGAACAGTTCCTTTCCGCATTTCAGGATTTCAGCCTTTTTATCGGTCAAGTCAGTCTTCTCCCATCTTGCGAATTTCTTTCATTTATCCTTCGATATCCGCAGCGAATTTTTCGATCTTTTCCTCAGAAAGCCTCGAATAGCCTTCCTTTTTTCCTTTTACCAGCCTGAGAATGAGCTTGGTCATAAAGTCAAGTTTTTCCCAGTAAAGTTCTCCGCCAAAAACCTCACGCGTAAAAGCAGTTTTATATAGTTCTTCAGGAAAAGCCCCGGTAAAAAGAGCATCCGTTTTCCGAGGATCCTGTTCGCCGGCGCACAGGAATAAAGCGAGCCTTTTCTTTTTCAGCACATCAAAATTCTGTCGCATGTAATCAGTCAGTGTCTTCAATGTTTTCCCGATATAGATGGGGCCGCCGATAATTACAATGTCATACAAAGACAGGTCCGGAGCCTTTTCGTTACCGATGTTCACCGATTCCACCGCGCCCGGCAGCTTTTTTTGAAGCAGCTTAGCCGCTTTTTCAGTGCAACCGTATCTGGTTGCATAAATGATTATAAATTTCACGCTACACCTTCTTCTTTCTATGCTTTACAACATTTAAATTGTTTACTACAGTTAAATTGAATGAATATTTTTCTATTCATTCATATTCTAACATGGCAATGCTTCCACGTCAACCATTTTATTCCTAATATAATATAACAATGATTTCCGATCGCAATTTGTAAAGCTAACAGACATTGTTATCCCTTCCAGCAACATATTGACATAATAAAAGACCATAAATAGTGACAAATTAATTATGTATCTTTATAAATTTAAAGGAGGTTGAGATATGAAGATATTTAAAAAGCTTTCAGCACTATGTCTTGTATTGTTAGCAACATTCACATTAAGTATCGCCACACCGGCGGTATCATTCGCTAAAGCCGCTGCCAAGGCCCCTGTCACCATGAGGACAGCCACTAAGAAGGCCACTGTCAAAGCAAAGAGGACAGCCGCCAAGAGGACCACTGCCAAAGCAAGGAGGACGGCCGCCAAGAGGACCAAAGCAAGGATGACAACCGCTAAAAGGACCGCCGCCAAGAGGACAGCTGCCAAGAGGACCACTGCCAAGAGGACAGCTGCCAAGAGGACCACTGCCAAAAGAATGACGGCTGCTAAAAGAACCGCCGCTAAAGCAAGACTGACTGCGGTCAAGACCGGCGCGAAGGCCAAAGTTACTGTCAAAGCGCTGAATGTCAGAAGCGGACCCGCCAAGACTTACAAGAAGATCGGCACGCTCAGGAAGGGTGCAACTGTTAAAGTCGTTGCTTCAAAGGGAAGTTGGAAGAAAATCCACTATGGTACACGTACCGGGTACGTATACTCCAAGGGTCTGAAGTAAAGTAGCCAGGTGTTGAAAAAAAGCTTGAAACCCCGATATTTTATAAATACCGGGGTTTTTTGTCACTCCGGGGATTTTCAGACTGTTGTTTTATGGTCTGCCGGAGAAAAAGGTTTAGCAGGGTTACCCCTCGTATGCACCCTGTCCAGCATGGGCTTTTCAACAAATTTGTACGACAGCGCCGCTATCACGTAGGATACTACGAATACGGTCAAAGAGATCAAAGCCCATTGCAACAGATCCATCATGCCGTTGACTTGATAATTTTCAACTAACATGCTTCCTATGATATAAATAACAAGGTAATGCCATATATACAGTCCGAACGAGATCTTTGCAGTAAACCTGAAGAAGCGGTTGTCCAGTATCCTTCCGATTGTGTTGGAATGGGGCGCCGCCGCAAGGACAGCGCCTATGAACAAAGCATACAAAGGGAAGTAATATGGCTGGCTCTGGAAGCCTAACGTGAATTCGGGCGCATGCCTCATAAGCCATAACAGAATAAAAGAACAGGATAAAGCGGCATAGCAGATGAAATCGAATCCGCCTTTTTTCTTAAAGTTCTCTTTAGCAGCCTGACTTTTGAATAATCTGGCCGTAACACCCGAAGCCATGATTCCGACGGTAAAATGTCCAAAAAAGCCTATTGGATTGTAATTGGGCATCCAATATTTCGCTCCCCCGAGCATACCAAACTGCCAACCTCGCTGAAAATCGTCAGGCGTGAAAAAAATATGTATCAGGCTGTTCAAAAACGCGATAAAGACAGCCACCGCCATCCAATATATAAAGGATTTTGAAAAGGTTCTCTTTCCCTTGATTAAGCGGAACATAACATACATGAACAAAGGCATCAGCAAATAGCAGAAAACTTCAAAGCTGATGGACCAGAACGGGCCGTTTATCTCATTCGGGAAAAAAGTAACGTAATTGAAGCCCGCTGTAAAAGTCAAACCGGATAAAGCCCTTATCCAAAAAGCTTGTGACGGAATGCCGAATATTAAGACTATGAGGCTGCATACCACAAAGGAAACATAATAACCTGGCATTATCCTTGCTGCGCGTCTGAGCGCATACTGTTTAATATCTGGGAATAGCGCGTTATAGAAAAATTGCTTCCAGAAAGGATAGGACAGTAGAAATCCGCTCAATACAAAAAATATGCTGACTCCTGTGTTTCCCAGTAAAAGAAACGAATTTATCTCCCGTATAACAGTCGGCTGCGCTTGCGCCGCAAGCCGCTGGGAAATGTGATGAAGCATTACGGCAAGACATGCAAGGGCGCGTATGCCATCAGCCCCACTCAACGCAGCATTCGTTTTTTGTTCTGCCATCTCGAGTACCTTCCGATCCTAATTATTACAGTGGAATACATAATGTTAAATTATAGCATAGTATGTGGTTTATGGCACTCTTTATATAATAAATTACTCGAAATGCTTTCTAAATAAAAAGGAATACTGCAATTGCAGCATTCCCTAATCTGTGTCCGGACTACTTCGTTTTAACACTCATCAGTTACCGGATTCGGCTGATTGCCGAAGCATTATTTCACTGCCGTGCCTACCTGTTGCCGAAATACCTCTCCAATAAACCTTTGAATGCCATTCCGTGCCTTGCTTCGTCCTTGCACATTTCATGCACCGTATCATGGATGGCATCGTAATTGAGCTGTTTTGCTTTCGTCGCAATGTCCTTCTTACCCTGACATGCACCAAACTCAGCCTCCATCCTCATTTCAAGGTTCTTTTTTGTATCCGCATGAACGACTTCACCAAGGAGTTCGGCAAATTTGGATGCGTGATCGGCTTCTTCGAAGGCTATCCTTTTATAGGCTTCGGCAATTTCCGGGTATCCTTCCCTGTCAGCCTGCCGGCTCATGGCAAGATACATTCCGACTTCCGTGCACTCTCCGGTAAAATTGGCCCTGAGACCTTCGAGTATTTCGGGATCTACGCCCTGGGCAACGCCTATTTTATGTTCGTCAGCCCATTGCAGCGTCCCTTCCTGCTTCTCCACGAATTTGGATTTGGGAGCTTTACACTGAGGGCACTGTTCCGGTGCTTCGGCCCCGTAATGGACATATCCGCATACTGAACATACAAATTTTTTGATCATAAATACCTCCTGAATGATACGAAAATTGATTACGTTTTGACACAGGTAATTTACCACTGTGCTGAAATTTAAAACAATTTTCATTCAATATTACAGGAACCAAATCATAACATAAATTTTGCAACGATTATCGCAACTATAATCGCAACCACAAAATAGCACAGTACCGATATGATATATTTTTTAGGATTATCCATTTAAACTGCCTCCCTTCGTAAGTAATCCTTTTTTTGTAAAAACGCAAAACAAAAAGGGCAGAAAACTCGTTTATACGAGCTTCCCACCCCAAAAGCCTAATCTCTTGAAAGCGGATCGTCGATCCGCCCAACCGTTAGTAACAAAATTAAATTTAAGGATAGTATACCATAATATATATTTATTAACAAGCCGCGATATGATCTGCGAAAATGAACGGGGTGTTCATTATCAAAAACTGTCGTCATTGTTATAAAAGGCAGTGTTGTAAATACAGACAAGCTCTTAATCTTAATCCAGTTTGTTATAAACAAAGTAAGCATCGCTGATATTATACTGCTCTGTTTCGTGATCGCCCCGGGCGCCTGCCGTCACGAGTATGTATTCGCTGCCGTCTTTTTGGGCAAGGCTCGCAAGGCATAGCCCCGCTTCCGCGGTGTAACCGGTCTTGCCGCCCAATATACTCCCGCCTTCTATCCTGGTATCCTTCATATTTTTAAACATCGTACTGTAAAAGGTGATACCGTCGGGATGCTTGTTCGTCGGAGGCGTAGAGTAACGTGGAGTGGTGAAGAGTTCCCTGAAAACATCGTTTTTCAGAGCATAACTCAGCAATATGGACAAATCCTTTACCGTCGTATAGTGATCCCCATCCTGAAGGCCGGTGGAATTAGTGAAATGCGTATCATTCATACCAAGGTATGAAGCTTTTTTATTCATGAGTTTGACAAATTTCTGCTCCGAACCTGAGATATTAGCTGCAAGACCGGTACTACACTCGGCTCCGCTGGGAAGCATCACTCCGTACAGCAGGTCGATCGCACGTACTTTTTCACCCGGCAGATATCCCGCCATCGACGCGTCGGCTTTGTACAGCTCCTGGAATATGGCGTCCGGAAGCTCGACTTCCTTTTCAAGCTCGTCAAGTTCTTCAATAGCGACCAGCGCCGTCATGATTTTCGTCAATGATGCGGGGTATATCCTTTGTTCGCTGTTCTTCTGCATCAGGATCGTATTATCCTCCAGCAAGACGAGGATAGCATTCGGGCTGTTCAAGCCGTCTGCGGACATCAAAACCGCAGGGTCGGCTGCTTCTGTCAGCGACGTGATATTGTGAGCAACGGGGTTGGTCGTTTCTGCCAGCGGGATGACCTGCGCCGACGCTTTGCTGCCGGTTTCGGCGGTAAGGTCCTGCTCAATGGGGGAAAAGGTCGTTATATAGGCATAAACCAAAAGAATTACAATAAGCAGCGACGCCAGAAAAAAATTGATCTTGTGGAAAATGCCTCTTCCATGTCGTGTCATAAAAACGGCTCCTTGTTCTGTGATGGTACTATTTAAGCACAGAATCAGGAGCTGTTTTGGAATTCCAACTTATGAACTTCTTAAGATTTTCTTATTTCTACAACTGAAATAAACACGGGTTTAGACAAATAGCTCTACTACTATTCAGATAAGTCTTTAATGCTGCTAAACAGGTCCTTCTCACGACTAATATCATCTTCAGTACCGGCTGCGCAAAAGCAGTTCTGTTTTATTACAGCATCTATTACATCAGCCAGCGCTCTAATATCTTCATCTGTGGTACTCAGAATTTCATCCCGCTCTTTTTGTAACGCCTCCGGTGTTTCGCCTATAATATGAAGTTCCTGGGATATATTTGCTTCACTTATAATATTTGTAGTAGCATATGCACCGGAATCTATTCTCGCGATGGTTCCAATGATGTAGTTCATCATTTTCCGCTTATCCGCCTTAAAGCCTCTTAAAAATGAAGCCGAACTATCAAAGCAGTTCAGTGTTTCCCTGATGTGCGGGTCACGAGCTGAATCAAATATAACGTTGCCATCACGGGATATTTCCACTTGTACTCCATAAGCTCCTCCTACTGCTCTGACCTTATTATATAAATACTCGTTTAGTATAGTTTCAAGCACCGCCATGCTTCCATTGTATTTATAGCCAAGCTTTTTAATATTATACCCCTTGCTTACGGCATTGGACGACTGTGTTGAAATTAATCCTTCATTTATATTCGTGACAGGAAATTCATACTTGCAGGTCGCCAGCTTTTCGTCATTCATATCTTTAAAAAAGCTGCTTAATTTGGTTTTATAAGCCGAGTATTGATTACCGCTTCCAACAAAGCCCAATATCAAATTGTTTTTATTAAAAACATACTTGTAAACCTCCATAATATTACTTTGAATCTCATTGTATCTTTCTTCGAAATTTTCATCCAGGTCACTGATAAAATCATAATAAGGCCGCCCGTCCAAACGTTCAGAATACCTGTCCTTTTCGGAAATGTATGAATTTAATCGCAGCAACCCCATATAGTTGGATGTGGCAAGAAATTCTGTTTGAATTTTCTGTTCGTGTATAATATTTTTTAGAATTTCTTTATTGTCAAATTTCGATTTTGTAGTAAGTTGATTAAGAAGTTCTATTGTTGCGTCCATATCGGCGTCAAAAGCTGACAGCATTAATAGCATTTTGGGATTATACTCGGAGGTTGAATCTATTTTACTAAAAGTACCGATACATGCATTGAAATCTGCTGTTTTGTGCTGAAGCTCATTCTGCAGATCTTCACAACTGTATTTTTCGGTATCGGTATGACCGACTAAAGCTTCCAAAAGCTTTATATAAGGGAGTTTATCCTGGGGAACCGTGGATGTATCAAAGTAAAAATTCATATAATTCATGCCGTTTGTTTCAGTCGTGGTGTACATGATCTTAACGCCATTTACCTCTTCGATATTAGGATTAAGCATAACATCGCTCTTTTTCAAATCCGAAAGTTCCAGTACCGGCAGCTTTGAAATTGTTTCTTCCGAATCCAGCTCCAGCTGCCACTTTTTCAAATCCTTTGCCTGTTTTATAATTTCAATTATTTCATCAGCAGAAAGCTTGCTTTTATATTCCTTAAGTTGCTTTCCCAGTGCTTCAGTCTCATTTTCTTCAAGCCCCTGTTTTGGTTTCAATTCTATAATTGCTTTATGAGTGTTGTTAATCAAATATTCTTTTACAAGCTTTTCAAAGTAGTTTTCTTTGAGGGCCTTTTCTAAAATACTGATATTCATATCATAATCGAAATTGGCAAGCGGATCTCCGTCATACATCCACATTTGCATTGTTTTATTATTAAGATTTATCCCACGGTCACGGCTGTTGTAAGATGTCTCCTCCATGTATGGTTTTACTTCATAAGAATGAATAAGGGCAGCTATACTCCTTTTATTGAAACCATTTTGAATAGTTTTTTTCAGCTCAGTCTCTATAGCTTCTTTAAATTCTGCTCTTTGATTTTCATGACCGTTTTCGCAAATTATTGAAAATACAGGTTGAGCCATTCCTCCGCCACTGCCTAAGCTATAGTATATATCACCAAATCCTTTAGCATCCAGAGCTTTTTTGAATGGCGCGTCTCCTTCAAAAAGCAATGAAATAATCATTTCAAAAGCCTTTGACACTTCGGCATTTGTCGTTTTATCCACTACGCAGTTCCATGAAAGGCAGGTTTTATTCTCTAAAGAGCTATCCTTTTGAACATTATATTCATATGTTTTTTCAATACTTTTTGTTAACGGCTTCTGCAGCTCAATACCGCTGTCGGTTGCTTTTTTGCTGAATTTGCCAAGATAGGCGGAATCGAGAAATTTAAGAGTTTCATCCAAGTTTATATCACCGTATAAATAAATATAACAATTTGAAGGTTGATAAAACTTGTTGTAGGTATCAACAAGCTTCTCATAGGTCAGGTTCATCATCTCCTCAGGACGGCCGCCGGCATCCCATACAGCTGTAGTATCAGGCAGCAGTAATTGGGCTATTTTTTGATTCATCAGACTGAAAGTATCATACTGCGCCTTTATTTCATTAAAGACAACCCCACTGTATGTAAGGTCAGACTTAGGTGAGTCCAATTCATAATGCCCTGCTTCCTGCAGGAATATTTTTTTATTAGTAAGTACATTGGGATAGAAAACCGCATCCATATAAATGCTTAATAAATTCATGAAATCTTTTTCGTTTTTGCTTGCGGCAGTATAGTTTGTATAATCATTAAAGGTACCTGCATTAAAATATGTTTTTAGAGATTGGTTATCCGTTACCGAAAGTATGGATTTGACCGGATAATTCTTTGAGCCATCCAGTAAGCAATGCTCAATCACATGGTTCACACCGCTGTTATCATTGGGTGGCGTACGGAAATTGATTGAAAATACTTTGTTTGTATCACTGTTTTTCAAATATATTAGCTTTGCACCACTCTTGACATGCTCATATTGTATTACTGTTGACCGAATGCCTTCTACGTAGGTCTGCTTCACTAGTTTGAAGCCATACTTTAAGCTGGATTGGTTTAATTCATTTTCCTGAGCAAAGGCTGTAATAGATAATAATGATGAAATAATTATTATAACAGTTAAAATAGCTAATAACTTACTAAATGATTTCATAACAAGTCTCCTTTTCCTTTTATTTATATACAATTAAACCATAGAAAAAGAAGATGTATTTTAATATTCACTTATAAAAATCTTAAGACTTTCTTATTATATATCCGAAGCCGGAAGTGTCACAGTGAAAACTGTATGTTCCTGGCTGCTCTCCGCTGTGATCGTGCCGCCATGTGCTGTAACAATTTCTTTTGCGATTGCCAAGCCTAATCCAGCGCCCCCTGTATTGGACGAACGGGAGGAATCTAAACGGTAGAACTTTTCGAAGATTGTATCCAGCTTTTGTAGTGGGATGGGGTTGCCTTGATTGGTAAAGGTTATTACGATATTTTTCTCCTGTTGTACAGCGGAAATATCTATGACACTGTTATCATAGCTATAGGCTATCGCATTTTTCAGGATATTGTTGAAAACACGAGCCAGTTTATCCGCGTCTCCCCACAGAGTGAGGCTGTCAAACACATCGACGGATACCTGCCTTCCCTGAGGAGTCAGCATCGGATAGAATTCATCCGCCATCTGCTGGAGCATAAACGATAATCTAATTTTTTCTTTATTCAAAACTATGGTCTGAAGATTAAACCTCGTGATCTCAAAAAATTCATTGATAAGCTGCTCCAACCGGTAAGCCTTTTCAAGAGTTATCCCGATATATTTTGCTTTCTGTTCCTGGGGCATATCCGGCGCCTCATCCAAAAGATTCAGATAACCAATTACAGAGGTCAGCGGCGTTTTTATATCATGCGCCAAATAAACAACCAAATCATTTTTTCGCTTTTCTGCTTCCTGCGCTGCCTTTGCTCGTTTATCCAAGCTATCCTTTATCCTGTTAAACTTATTCTCCATAACTTCCAGTTCCGGTGAAAGCCTGATTTCATCATTTGACTCCTTGACTAATCTATCCATAGCAGAGCTGATCTCATCAAAATACTTTGTAAACCTCGAAATCGAAAGCCTAAATAAAACTATCATAAAGGCAATGGTTAAAAAAAACAAAATAAAATCCATATTATTACGTAATAAATATCGGTAAATTGTATTTGCATCAGACTCTTTTAAGTTAAACGTGTTCATTAAAAAATAAACTACGCTGTCTCCAAAATAGCCTTTAACAGCAATACGCAGCATAATAACAGCTGCAATCGCTATAATAACGATTAGGAGCATTTGAACAAATACTTTCCTTTTTAATTTGGAATAATCGTTCTTTCTCTTATTTATCAATTTTATAGCCGACCCCCCACACTGTCTTGATATATTTAGGGTGCTCTGCGTTATCATGCATTTTTTCTCTTAAATGCCTTATATGAACCATTACCGTATTATTGCTGTTGCTGAAATA
>JAEYOM010000199.1 GCA_023411715.1 Bacillota bacterium
TTCATCATCTTAACATCGGAGGTTTTTTTCTTAAAGCTAAAGCTCATCTCCCTCCACCGGCAGAGACCGGTGGTTTATTTGGTTTTGTCCTCTTGCGCTCCCAAAACCACACTAAAGTGTACAATAATACGAGGCTGTTCAATACAACAGCCTCGTGTAAGTAAAGGGTTTATTCCTATTGCTTGGAAACAACTACCCAAGGACTATAGTCAAGACCATTTTGAGGCCTATAACGGATCTTATAAGTTGCGGTTTCGCAATATATTCTAGCCGGACAAGTTCCATCGGAACTTACAATCCCTGTATAATAGTTATTCGTCGGCCATATTCTATCTTTTACGTTTAACTCATATGCAAGTCCAGGCCTAAGACCATAAATTGTACTAGATGTTCTGTAAACACCTGAGGGAGGAAGCCGCAACGGACTCACGTTGATAACCTTAACCGCAGAAGCGGGTTGTTCTTCAGTTGCTTTGTATCTCACCATTGTAGAATCCGTTTCGCTCACATATTCTGTTATTTTAAACGTAGTGCTCGTAATAGGGCACCATTCATCATTATAACACGAACTTCCATTTTATTGGTTACACCAGCTAATTCATAGCTTGTACTGTTAGAAAAGTATGGTGTTGTTGGTGCGAGGGGAATGGTTGCAACTTCAATCATCCAATTACTGCTGGCAAGTCCACTATTACCTTTATATCGTACATATATCGTCTTTGGCTCAGAAGAAATCTGTTCGCTTATATCGAGTATAGTATCTGTGATATCTGAATAAGAAGCAGAATCCACACAATATTCCATTGTGTTATCGACACCGGAAATTGTCCCGTCGGCATCATTATACACTAATGCGGGAGCTTGTCCGCGATTCATGGTTAGAACTGCTGAATCTGATGCCCTTACTCCAGACGTTGCCGCATAACGCACATTAACTTTAATCCCATTGTCTCCTACAGTAAGAAGCTGATCTGTTCCGCAAGTAGCCCATTCGGTTTCTCCCACAATATTATATTCCATGGTGCTGTCTGTGCCACTAAGCTTAACTGTATCAGAATCATAACATTCAAGATACGGTGTTGATGGTGCTTCTACGCCGCCTTCCCATGTTATATCACAATGCAATTGTCTTACAGTGCCGGAATTAATAATAGTGATCTCTATTTGACTGGTAGGATTCAGTTCAGGTGCTTCCCAAATCGTATATTCACGAGCGCCATAAACGATACTGCCCGGTGTGCACTCACGTCCATTGCTATCATAATAGTTTATAACGTTAGAAGTTTCGGAATTTTCACCATCCATTAACCAATACTGATTATCCGTTGGTATCCGCCAGCGGATTGTCTCAACTTTTACATATTGGTACGTGCCCGGAAGCGTTGCGGAATAACTACCACTGCTAATTTTGCTCAGAGGATATTCTATCCAATCATCTTCATCTCCGTAAAGCTAACCCACATATATCCTCTCGATAGTGTTATTATTAACAACAGGGTTCGCAAAGGCTGTTGTTAAAGGGCTGAGCACTAAAAGGACAGACACAAAGAACATAGTAAAACTTTGATATCTTGTTTTTCACTTTCTTCTCCTTAATTAAATTCACATTTTGTCTTTTGCTATGCTAAACTGTTATGTTATAAATCGGGCTATGGAAAACCAGACAATAATATCACCTCCTTAAGACAAGATTTTTAAAAAAAGTAACCGTTCCTTTCTGTTTGGTTATTAAAGAGATTGGTAATAAATTGAGTAGTGAGTTCACTGACCCATCGGTTGTTGGCAAAACGCATACCGTTGAGATTCATGATTACAGCACCCTTGTTCAGCGGTTTATCCATTATGCTCATAGAATAGTCATTCTTTTCTTGTTGGCCTCCAGGCATATATCTCCCATTAGGGTCCGAGTGCATTAATTGAGCTAATTGCCGAGTTCCAACATCTACGCCCACTCGCTGCATTTCGTAGCTCATATGCATAAAATCACGTAATGTCATTGTTCCTTGAGAATACTTCTGCGAAATGGCCTCTCTTATTTCTTCATCCGTCATGTCTCCATAGGTGGCTTCCCGTGCAACCGCGCGGACTTTTTTAGAGTCACCTATTTGTTTTTCTAGTTCGGCTCTGAATTTAGAATATATATTTGCTTCTTCATATGAACTCGGCGTCATGCATAAAATACGGTTTTCAAGAAAGTCATCCCCATATTTATACTTGAATTCATCAATTACAGCGTTGTAAATTTCGCTATCACTCATAG
This sequence comes from Bacillota bacterium, assembly GCA_023411715.1. GTDB lineage: Bacteria > Bacillota > Clostridia > Acetivibrionales > DTU013 > JAEYOM01. Next base: position 2,261 of record JAEYOM010000199.1, read on the forward strand.
TAGAGTAATCTGGTTTCTCATAGGACTGCTCCACTTCAATCCTATAATAGGTACGATTGCTGTAAACGCAAGACTCGTCTTCATGTACATACTCATCCAAAGCTGGGAAGGTGTTTTCAGTATTGTTACTTATTGTTTCTCTTTTTGTAGTCTCCGCTCTTGTATATTGTGGTGATATGAAACTATTGCTTTCGATTCTCATTTTTAATTAATCCTTTCGTTTTGTATTAATATGAACCGTTGGAATAATTACATAATAATACTATGTAAGTAATATTATATCATCATATTATTTATCGTTATTTAAAACGAAAAGTTTTATAAAATATAGAATTTTAATATAATTTAACATTTAAGTTCATTTATATTAATAAAAAAGAGAGCAGCCACTAAAATGACTTGCTCTCAACAGATATTCTACAGGACAGATACTTTAACTTGTTATTTCACCAGCTTCGCGCCTTTGTCAAACGCCTGTTCGTTGACGGGAATCAGATGCGCTTTGCCTTTGCCCAGCACATATTCCACCGCCTCGATGACGCTCTTTTTGGAGACAGCGCCGGAGGACGCCACGTAAGCGCCCAGCATCACGATGTTGGCCACGCGCGCGTTGCCCAGCTCCGCCGCGATGTCATTGACAGGGATGTAATGGACGTCGATATCGGAGCGCGTTGCTTTCTTATCAATCAGAGACGAGTTGACGAATAGCTTGCCGCCCGGCTTCAACGCACTTTCGTATTTGTCAAGAGACG
>JAEYOM010000017.1 GCA_023411715.1 Bacillota bacterium
GGCAGCATCGAAGAACGCGTTGTAGGCAACCTTTGCACCCCTCACATCCTCATATATGACACTGTCGTTATAAATCTCGAAGTTCCTCGGTATGTTGACATTGTTCGGGCAGGGCATACAGTAACTGCAGCCGGTGCAGGGGATAGCTGCCCTGCTGTCGAATCTGCCGCGTACACGGTCGATGACTTCCTGATCCTTCGGTCCGAAAAGCCCGACTCCCGATATATCTGCTGACGCCAGGTTCTCGTCGACCTGCTGCATGGTGCTCATACCGCTCAGCACTACTGTGACCTCCGGCTGGTTCCATAGCCACTCCAGCGCCCAATATGCGGGAGACCTTCCGGTACCGCTTTCATCCAGCACAGCCTTGATATCCTTCGGCGGGTTTGCAAGCCTTCCTCCCAGCAGCGGTTCCATAATAACGACTGCAAGCCCCTTGGCTGCTGCTTGTTTCAAGCCCTTCATGCCGGCCTGATTTTCAATGTCCATATAGTTGAACTGTATCTGGCAGAAGTCCCATTTATCATAACCGTCGACTATTTCCATGAAGGCTTCCTGATCTCCGTGGAACGAGAAGCCCAGATATTTGATCTTGCCTGCCTTTTTGGCAGCCTCGGCACGTTCCAGTACGTTAAGCTTGAGGATGGTATCTCTCCAGCGTTCACCATTCAAAGCATGCAACAGATAAAGATCGAGATAATCAGTCTGAAGCTTGCCAAGCTGTTCGTCCAGCAGCCTGTCAAAGTCCTCAGGTTTTTTTATTAGCCAGACAGGTGATTTGGTAGCGAGCATTACCTTTTCCCTGTATCCGTCTCTCAAGGCTTTTCCGGTAACTATTTCACTGTATCCGCCGTGGTATCCGTATGCCGAATCCACATAATTGACGCCGTTGTCTATCGCATGGCGGATCATTTTTATGGCTTCGTCCTCAACTACGTTGCTGCTGAGCCTGTTGCCATAGTTTACATCACCTTCGGTAGGAAGTCGCATCGTTCCGAATCCGAGTGCCGAAACTTTAAAATCAAGTCTGCCGAATTTTCTATACTGCATTTGTATTCCCCCGATTTATAAAATCTGATAGATTTTAATGTATTTACATAAAACTATATTCTTATTTATGCCCTGTAATTTTTTATAAAGCAACCCTTTATCGAATATCACACCTCAGGTGTGTTCTGTCCGACTATGTTTCCTTCGTTACACATTATCCATTTCCGCCGCGACCCTGTCCAGCCATTCCTTTACCGCCGCCGTAAAAAGGACGTCCTGCTCTGTCTGCAGGTTGTGAGCGGCTTTATCAAGCAATACAAAGGAAGCCCTTGGGTACATCCCGATTATCTTCCACAAATTCCTGTAACCTACGACGGAATCCTGCCTTCCGGCCAGGAAAAGAGAAGGTTTCATAAATGGCTTTTCGAGTTCATCGACGTTGAAGCTGTAGGGACCGTGCTGAGAAAGGCAATTATTTAAAAATGAATAATCGGCTAGTTTCAAGCCCGGAAGCACTTCATCCCTGTATCTCTCCCAAACCCTTCTGTTTCTGACAGTGTTAAATCCTCCTCCAGTGAAATAGTTTCTATCCTCTTCGGAAAGGCTATTCAAAAGCGCAGCGTCTTCTTCCAATACCCGGAATTCAGCATCTTTTTCCTTTACCTCCTGATCCACAGCATCCACTGCAGGACAGATCAAAAGAAGTCCATCTACGACCGACGGACGTTTGTGAATTATTCCCCTGGCAATATGGCCGCCGTAGGATTCTCCAGCCAATACAAAATGCTGGTCCGGGAGGACCGCATCGATGAATCCCAGTACCAGTTCCAGCATCCGGTCCGAACCGTTGATCCAAGGTGCTCCTTTGGTTTTCCCCATTCCGGGCAGATCGAAGTATATCCGCTTCCATGCCGTATCGAGCGTTTGGAACACGGGCTCCATGCACCCTTTCATCAGCCTGTGATCCGGGCTCCAACCGTGGATCATCAGAATCGGCGTACCTTCACCGATGCTCTCGTAATAAATCTTTACGTCCCGGATATTGCATTCCATACCGATTTCCCCCTTTGTGGTTAAAAATCCCGTTCCAGGGCCATATAAAAGGCTATACTGAACGGGTATTCCTGATTATCTCCCGCTCTTTTATTCGAAAATACGCACGGCAGCGGCCATATTGTCCATAATATGCACACCAAAAGGACAACGACGCTCACAGCTTCCACAGCCTATGCATTCACCGCCGCCATGGGCAAGCCCCGAATAATGGGAACGGATGGAGGGCGGCACATTCTCCTCATCCAACCGGGCGATGTCCAAATATTTGTTTACGGCCGCGATATCAATTTCGGCCGGGCAAGGCTGACAATGGCTGCAATACACGCAGTTGCCCCGGAAGTCGTTGCGCAGCGTGTCCAGCACATGGGTGTAGTCGTGCTCGCTGTCGCTCATATCAAGGTAGCGCACGGCGTCCAGCACTTCCCCGCGGGTCTTGCAACCCAGCAGAACGCTGGCAACGGCCGGACGTGTCAGGGCATAGTGAATGCACTGGGCGACGGTCATAGGCTGCCGGAAGGGGGTATGCTCCGCCGAGAGCAGCTTGCCCGCTCCCAGCGTCTTCATCACGGTTATACCCACTCCCCTTTGCTCACAAAGCTTGTAAAGAGCTGCCCGTTTGGGATCGATTCCCCGGAATGCCGCCGGATCGAGTCCCTGCCCAAGCTCATCCAGCACGTATTTTTCGGCCGGGTAAAGATCAAATGCCAGATTGATGCTGAACAAAAGCATTTCCGGCAGTCCCGTTTCGATCACCCGCATCGCCATTTCAGGATTGTGTGAGCTGAAGCCGATGTGGCCGATGTCGCCCTGCTTTTTAAGCCGCTGTACGTAATCAGCAATGCCTTTATCGAACACGCCTCTGTAATCGTCCTCGGAATCAATAAAAAACATCATGCCGAAGTCTATATAGCCCCCGAAAATACGCAGCAATTCCTCAAAATACCGCTGAACCACCGGCAGATCACGGCTTATGTCATACTGTTGGCGGATGTCCGTAGAGCCGATATGTCCCTGGATCATTACCCTGCTGCGCCAGTTACCCAGCGCCTTTGCAATATTTTCCCGCACTTCCTTGCCCGGCATAAACACGTCGAACATATTGATTTCCTGCTCCAGCGCCGCGTCGACGGTCTCCTTGATCTGCTCGTAGGGCTTACAGTCCAGATGCTCGCAGCCAAGGCCGATGATGCTGACTTGCTTTCCCGTCTTTCCGAGTTCTCTGTAATTCATACATTCAACCCATCCTTTATTTTTTTGATATCAGGTTTTAATCATTTTAAATGCTCCCTATTCCCATATCTGCCCAATAATATTTTTTCGATGTTAAATCCCATACTCTAATAGAAAGCCATTGTATTTTTATTTGATCTGTTAATGCTTTACAGGCTATATATATAATAGCATTAGAACAAACGTTCTGCAATAAGGAGGGAAGAAGAAGTAAAAAGATTAATTTTGACCTTGCGCAAGTTCATCGACGGCGGCCTTCAAACGACGTATCCCTTCACTAATCTCAGCTTCGGCAAGATGACCGAAGCCCAGTATCACGGTATCGCAAGTCTCCTGCATTTCTATCGTGTAATCAGATAGAAGCTCGGCATCGACCTCATGGCGTAAAAAGACAGCCCGGCTTTTCGAATCGAATATCCGCTCCGGGAAGACGACCGCCACATGCAGCCCGGAACTGGCGCCCAGAACTTGTATGTGATCCCCGAACTCCCGACGCAACGCGCTTGTTATGGTAAGCATCTTCCTTTTATACAGCTTGCACATGGCATTTACATGCTTAACATAGACCCCTTGCTCGAAAAGGAGGTTCAAAGCCATCTGGGCATGCGTGTTCACCCTGCGGTATAAAAGCGATTGCAGCTCCCTGACCTGCGGAACCAATAGAACGGGCAGCACCATATACCCCAGCCTTAGAAACGGCGCAAGTGTCTTACTGAAAGTGCCCAGATGAATAACGTTTTCCGGAGCCAGCTGACAGACTGAATTTACCGGGGCTCCGGCATACCTGAATTCACTGTCATAATCATCCTCGATGATGTAATGGACGTGAGCTTTTGCATAGTCTGCCAGTTTTCGTCTTCTTTCGAACGACAGTGTTCCTCCCAGAGGGAATTGATGCGTGGGCGAAGTGAAGATCAGCCCCTCTTTCGTCTCCGGCAGATCCTCCGTGCAGATCCCGGATTGATCGACCTTTACCGGTACGATCCGATAGCCGAACTCGCGGAAAATATCCGGCACAAAGCTCACAACAGCGGATTCAACCAACACCTCGCTCACAGTTTTCCGAAACAGTACAGCCAGTAAAGCTATTGCGTCGGCTGTGCCGTTTACTATGACGATCTGCTCGTATAAGCACCTTATTCCTTTATATTTCATCAGGTACTGTGCCAATGAACGGCGAAGGGGCTGGTATCCAAAAACCGGATTGTATCCCAATTCGGCGTCTTCCGCCCGGTCAAGGCTATCCTTCAGGGCACGAAGCCAGGCTTTTCTTGGGAAAGCGCCCAGATCGGGGACACCACTGCCGAAGTCGATGCAGCTGCTTTTAACCGCCTTGTCCGGCTTTTTATGCTCCGGGAGGGCACAGCTGTCCGTTATGCCGCCTCTCCCTTCGCATACAAAGGTCCCTCTTCCGCCTATTGTTTCAAGATAAGCCTCGGAGGCAAGCTGTTCGTATATCTCGATCACTGAATTCCGGGCGATATTCAGCTGATTCGCCAGTTCTCTCGTCGAAGGCAGCTTTTCTCCTTTTACAAGCTCTCCCTGCAGGATCTTAAGGGTTATTGCGTCATACAGCTGCTTTTTAACGGGTATTCCGCTGTTCCTGTCCAGTTCTATATACACAGCTTTCCCTCTTTCATCTATACTTTAGGCTTTTCGTTCGCTCTTCATTGGTTGGCCGTGCTTTAGCTCTTCATTGGTTCGCCGTGCTTTAGCTCTTCATTGCTTCATGGGCTTCCCTCAGCAGATCGACTATCTGGAGCTTCTGCGGGCAATGCCTTTCACAATTCCTGCAGCCGACGCAGTTGTCGGCGCCCCTGTTGTTGCTCGCAGCAACGAGGCCGTAGAACACTTTACCGAATTCGGTCCAGTCAGAAAGGGCCGAATCGTTATAGATCTTGAATATTTCGGGAATGTTCACGCCTTTGGGACAGGGCATGCAATAGCTGCAGCCCGTGCAGCCCACTCTTACCTTTGCCGCATAGATATCCTTTATCTGCAGTATGAGCTTCTCGTCGGAAGGCGTTAAAGCGTTGCAGCCGGCATCATTGACGATGCGTATGTTGTCCTTCAGCTGCTCCATCGAGCTGACGCCGCTTAATACAACCTTGATCTCACTGTGGTTGTAAAGCCAGCGAAAAGCCCACTCCACCAGCGATCTGCTCTCGGGGTAGTCCTTCAGCAGTTCCGCCACCTCCTCCGGAGGCTTGTTACCCAGCAAACCGCCTTTCAAAGGCTCCATGATCACCACTGGCACGCCTTTCTGCCCGGCATAGCGAAGTCCTTCGACACCCGCCTGGTGATTCCTGTCGAGTATGTTCAGCTGAATAAGGCACATATCCCACGAATAGGCGTTAAGTATCTCCTTGAACAGATCATGCTCGGCATGAAAGGAAAAGCCTATGTTTCCTATCCTTCCGTTCTTTTTTAGCTCCTCCGCAAAAGCGATGCCGTTCGTAGCCTTTAGCTTCTCCCAGTTCTTCCTGTCAATGCAGTGGAACAGATAAACGTCTATATAGTCCGTCTGCAGGCGTTCCAGCTGTTCTTCAAAAATGCGCCGGTAATCATGATATTCTTTTACATCCCCGACGGGAGTCTTGGTCGCGATCATGACCTTCTCCCTGTACCCGTCCATCAGGGCCTTTCCAAGAAGTGCTTCGCTTCCTGCATAGGCATAAGCGGTGTCAAAATAGTTGACGCCATCACTGATGGCGTACCTGATCATTTTTATTGATTCCTCTTCATCAATAACGTCGTTCCCATGCTCGTCTGTTTTATGTGGCAGCCGCATGCAGCCCATCCCGAACCTTGAAACCTTTTCGCTGATTTTCCCGAATCTGTTATATACCAATTGTGACCCACCTCTTTCTAATGTTGGTAATTTAAACCTCTATCAGTAATTATATAACTGTTTTGCGGTTCTTATAAGTACCAATCTGCATAATTAATTTAGGAACCACTAATATTTTATGTCGAATCTAAAATTTCTATTACAAGCTATCAGGAATTTGCTATTATTACTATATTAATCCGAATAGAGGAAATATCAGAAAGGGTCGATATATGAAGAAAACATTGGCAGGTGTAATTATTTTTGCCTAGGTAAACCGGTAATACTGCAGTGTGGGAATTCACTTCCGAAGCGGAAAGAAAATGAGCGATGAAGTGTTTTTTCTACCATAATTCGATATTTTCAGTTAAACTGCCGACGTGCCAGGTTTATTGCCGTATGAAGAGCCGTTTCTTCAGGTACTTCCACCACTATGTCCTGAAAACTTTCAGTTAACATCCCCCTCAACAGATCGGAAATGAGGTTCGACTTAAGAAGAAGACTGCCCCATAAGAAAACCTTTGAAAAAGCCCCGGTTCTCTTAGCTAATATCATGACCCCATTCATAAGCGCTTGCGCAGCTTCTGATAAAATGTGAAGTGCCTCCGGCTCTCCCAATTCGGCCGCCTGAAATACCAGAGACGCCAATGCAGCTATTTTACTTTTTTCGAGGATATTTTTATAACAAAATGCAGAAATTTCATTCGGTGTACAAATCCCGGTTTCCTCAAGTAAAAGCCGCGTTAATACAGGTGCTTGTTCAGCACCGTCAAGATGCCGGGTAACTGATGAAAGAGCCTTGAGTGAAATTGAAAACCCGCTGCCCTCATCACTGGTTAGATGCCCCCAGCCACCGTATCGATATAATTCTCCCTCTTGGTTACGTGCCCAAAGAATTGAGCCGGTACCGCTGGCTATCAAAAGAACCGGTTTGTCGCAAAGTGTAAGAAAAATGGCGCAATCATTATAAACGAGGATATTTTTATGGTTAAACCCAAACTCGGATAAAAGGCGCCGGTACTCTTGCTCCAATTCGCGGGTATCTGCTCCGCTTGCGGCGCAAACAAACCCGCGGCAATCCTCCGGCGCCAATCCGCAGGAATTAAGGGCAGGATAAATTGTGGAGCCAAGTATTACTTTGGTTCGCTCATATCCATCAAGGTTAAGCGTACAACCTGTGCCGGAAAATTCACCGAGACACTCGCCAGACATATTCTCCAGATAAAATCGGCAATGTGTACCGCCGAGATCCATTGAAGCCAGATAATCCATTTTTAATCCCCAGTTTTTGTGTCCGGTTCTACGTATGTTTTTGCATCCGGTTTCGCATCTGTTTTTGTTCCAAGGGCAGCGTAAAAATCCGGGTATCTTGGACGGTCGCACTGGATATTCTTTTCTTCGGATACCACCGCGCTAAGAACCTGATAAGGGATTAACGCTTCATATGCAAGGGTTTCAGGCATTCCTGTACAAACTAATGTAATTGTATTTTTGAAAGCTATCTCCTGTCCTGAACAGTTAATAACCAATACCTCGCATCCCCGCGCATTGCAGTATTCAATAAGCTTGTTCATCCGATAGAAATTTTCATTGTTTTGCAGAAGAAAGATATGGTAAACCCCCGGACCAATGATGTTGTTGACCCCATGGAGGTACTCCTCGAATTCCCAGGCAGATGCCGGAATATAGAGTGTTTCAAGGAGCTTAAGCGCCCCCTCCTCAGAAATCGGAAGCCCTACTCCATCGGCAATCAGCGTTAAGCACGGTGCTTTTGCAAGAAGAGCTGCATTTTTATATGCAAAATCAAGGCTGCGCCGAATATTTTCCTGAGCGCTGATAAATGCAGAATTCAGGTCTGTAATCCAATCCTTGGGCGCTTTACCGAATACTTTTGCTATCTCCAACCCTAATAAATACAATGTAAGAACTGTTGCGGTCATACCTTTTGTTTTTGGTCCCACAGTTTCTTCACCGCACTTAATGCAAACATGTAAGTTTCCTGCTTTCGCTACTGGTGATCCTTCATCGGAGGTTACACTGACAACCTTTGCTCCGTTATTGCGTAAAACACGGATGGCCTGATTTGTTGAAGTGCTCTTCCCAGATTGGGAGACTGCAAAAACAATCGTATCAGAAAAATGAGTCCCAAGCTCCTCCAGATGTGTGGGAACAACCGTTATCCATTCTACGTCCGCGGCTATGGGACGAAGGAGACAGGCGGCAATACGGGCTGCATAATTTGAGCTGCCCGAACTAACCATGGCAACGCGTTTTACCTTATTGTTCATAAGTAGTACTGTGAAGCTCGATATAATCTCTGTTCTGTTTTCACATATATTACTCCACACCGATTGTTGCTCATTAATATATCCTAACATTTTTTGAGCCATGTCAAAAACCTCCTGTTTCTACGGGAATCGGCAGACTTCCCTGTGGTGCGATTGTTCCTTTAAATAGATTTATAAGTGCGCTTACTGAGGTAGGCGTATATTCATAAGTAAGCAGGACTGCAGCCGCCCCGGTACATAATGCCAGATCAAAGGGGTTACGCAGTACAATTACCCCCACCTCTTTATCTAAACCAAGGAGCAGGGTCAACAGCTCCTGTTGACCCTTGTTAAGATGTGCATTGCAGGTACATATGAAGATACGGCTGAAATCCTTGCATGCAATGGACATTAACCTATTAAGCTCCGGCTTATCGGGAGTCAGAGGATATTCTTCGCATTCAGCCTGTGGAAAAGCACTTTTCATTGCCCTTGCAACAGAAAAGCAGCTACCATTCTCATCCACTTGCGTCAGTGCGGCCGGTGGAGGTGCAATAAAAAGAAATCTCTCATTCCCCTCTGCTTTAAAAAAGTCAGATTTCCCTAAGTTTGTAAATGACTTTTCACAGATATTTTCCGTTAATGCGCGGTTAGCGCTGAAAAGCTCTTCGTTTTGTGTATCCGGACATTTGCCATATAAAATATCTGAAATATTTATTTTTTCCTTTTCCTTAAGTATCCGTTCTACAGACTCATTCAGCCTTCTTTCAGATAGCCGCCCGCTTATTAAAGCTGCCAGCAAGGCTTGAGCCGAAGCACTCTGAACACTTTCGGTATGGCATACAAGCATCAGGTCAACACCCGCTAATACAGCACGCACGCAGCCCTCTGCCGTACCGCAGTAGTTTGCAAGCGCTTTCATTTCCATGCAATCACTTATTACAAGGCCTTTATATCCATAGGTTCCACGGAGTAAATCCTGTAAAATGTATTTTGAAAGTGTCCCCGGTTCATTGTCCAGAGAAGAATAAACTTCATGACTGGTCATCACGCACTTCACTTCACCTTTAGCAAGTGCCGCAACTGGTGCAAGCTCAGACATTTCAAGCTCTTCCGAGGACCGTGTGTTTCGACCCAGATGCAGGTGCAAATCCACAGGACTTCCACCAATACTGGGAAAATGCTTTGCTGTGGCAATTACATGTTTTTGCATTCCTCTAACGAATGCTTCCGCATATCGGACTACCGCTCCGGGTTCATCACTAAAGCTTCTTGAACCAATGTGCGGGCTATTGGGGTTGCTGGCCAAATCAACTACCGGCGCAAGGTTGAAGTTAAGTCCCAGGCGAGCCATTTCAGCGCCTAATCCCTCTCCAACCTTCTCGGCAAGATGGGTGTCACCTGTTGCACTTATCGCCATTTCACCATTAAACCAAGTGAGTCCGTTGGTGAAACGTGTAACCTGACCACCCTCTTGATCAGCGGCTACAAAAAGAGGTATACCGTTCGCTTCCAGCGCTTCATACTGCAACTCCTTAATCAGCGAAAAAAGTTGCTTCGGGTTTTTAAAATTTCTTGAGAAAAGAATGACATTTCCGATATACTGTTCACGAATGGCACGGCGCGCATGTTCGCACATATCAGGACCATCAAAACCAAAAAATAGGAGCTGCCCTATTTTCTTTTTATACGAAAGTGATGATAAAGGTACCATATTCTTCTCCCCTTTTTCCTGGTGCCAGATGTCTATTACGGTACCATACACGAAATTAAATTGCAACATCTTGAAAATATTTTGGAATTTTATTTTAATTTAGTGTCTAAGTTTATTGCAATTATTAAAAAAACATTGTACGCTGATATAAGAAGAAAGATATACATGTGCACTTGTTAAATAAGATTGAGAGGCAGGTTAACGAAATGGCTTCAAACAACAATATTATGATCCGCTTGAGAGAAGCAAAAGCCACCATGACACCCGTGGAGAAATTAGTAGCCGAGTATGTGGAAACCCATCTTCTTACCGTGCCGTCACTTTCTGTCAAGGAATTGGCAAAAGCAAGCAATACAAGCGAGGCTTCAATCATCCGTTTCTATAAAACGCTTGGATGCCGGGGTTATCGTGAGTTTGTTCTTTCACTGTCCTCCACCCTCGGGTCAATGGAAGATGATTCTCCGAACCAGTATACGGATATCCGTCCCGGCGATTGCCTTGACACTATCATCAGCAATGTTTCGCACAATAATTGTCAGTCTATTGAGGATACTCTCAGTGTACTTAGCAAAGCTGAGGTTGCCCGTGCAGTAGAGGTTTTATGTAAAGCTCCCCGGATAGACTTTTACGGAATTGGAGCTTCGGGGCTTGTTTGCCAGGATGCCCAGCAAAAATTTATGCGAATAAACAAGCGTTGCGCAGCTTATATAGACAGTCACAGCCAGATGACAGCCGCAGCTCTGTTAAGACCCGAAGATGTAGCTGTTATTTTTTCAAACTCAGGTAATACCATTGAGATTCTGGACACTCTTGCCCTGACAAAAAGCTCAGGAGCTACAACAATTGCTATTACACGATATTCGAAAAGCGAACTTGCAAAGGAATCCGATATCGTTTTACACATTTCTACACCGGAAATTACATTCCGAAGCGGCGCCATGGGATCGCGCATTGCCATGCTCAACATCGTGGACATACTCTTTTCCGGGGTTGCCAGTGCTGAATACAAATCTGTCAAGGGTTGTCTGGCTCGTACTCACGATGCGATAGCCGGACGTCATCGTTGATTATTTCCCAATGATTTCCTAAACCGGCATCTTATCAAGGCTTTATTCAATGACGCTTTTTTGAAATTTTAATTCGAAATTAAAATTTAAAATAAAATAATTTTTTAAATATTATTGACAAGTTTCTTATATACACCTATTCTATAATTAATGAACAATTCAATGGCTTCTTTGTACACTTCTTGAATTAGGAGGAATTTAGTTGAGCGATTATTTTTCCGGTCTTACAACAGAAATCGTCAATCCCCAAACAACTGATATAGATCTTTGTTCTACAAGGGACATGGTTGCTCTTATCAATCAGGAGGATATGATAGTTCCGTTGGCCGTGGAAAAAGAGAAAGAGAACATCGCGCAGGCAGTGGATGTTCTCTATTCTTCACTATCCACAGGTGGCAGGATGTTTTATCTTGGCGCGGGGACTTCCGGCCGACTGGGCGTTTTAGATGCAAGTGAGTGCCCACCCACATTTAGTACGGATTACGAGCTCGTTCAGGCCTATATCGCCGGGGGCGACAGCGCATTGCGTATGGCGGCGGAAGGCTGCGAGGACGATAGCAGTCATGGAGCTAAGACTGTAATAAAAGCAGGTGTTAGGAAAGGTGATGTTGTTATAGGCATTACCGCAAGCGGAGGTGCTCCTTTTGTACTTGGTGCGATTGAAAAGGCAAAGGAACTTGGCGCTGCAACGGTAGGAATCGTAACTAATGCCGATACAAAGCTTTCCCTTCTTTGCGACATTTGCATAGCTCCTATTGTCGGACCAGAGGTTATAGCAGGTTCCACACGTATGAAAAGCGGTACTGCGCAAAAGCTGGTACTAAACATGCTTACAACCTGTACAATGATTAAACTTGGCAAGGTCTATGGGAACCTGATGGTAGATTTGAGACCTAACAACCAAAAACTGTACGCCCGTGCATATCGAATAATCCAAAAGGTTTGCGGTGTTTCCGAAGATGTTGCCTCCAGAATGCTTGCTGCGGCCGGAAATAGCACGAAGCTGGCAATTATGATGCTTAAAACAGGGCTTGATGCCGTTGATGCGCAACGAATAATAGATGAAAATGGCGGTATGCTTCGTAATGCCATCAATGCGACGTTATCTAAATCGTCATAATATTTCCATTTATAATATTATGAAAATATGTTAAGGAGGAAAAAACATGAAAAAAGTACTATCAATTGTTCTTGCTCTTGTAATGGCTGTAGGTATGCTTAGTGCTTGCGGCAGTCAGCAATCAGCTAATCCACCAGCTACACCGGGTACCGCACCATCCGCGTCTTCTTCTACCGAGGCTAAACCGGATACTATTTCCCTGCTATTGCCCCCTGTCTCAGCGACCTATCAGGATCAGCTGGAAAAATGGGCAGGTGATTTCAAAGCTATGTATCCTAACTTGACACTTGACTTTCAAACAGCCAGCTGGGAAGACTACAAAGATAAAATGGACGTACAGGTTAATGCAGGATCTCCCCCCGATATAGCTTTCGTTGAGGGTGATAATGTAGCGAAATATGTCGACACCGGACTGCTTCTTGATATTAAAAACCTTATTTCCGCTGAACAGTTAGCAGACTTTGATGAAAATGCTCTCGCTTTCTACAGGAATGGCGATGGACTTTACGGACTACCGACCTACATTTCCATTCAAGCCTTAGGCGGAAACAAAGCCATGCTGGAGGAAGCCGGAATTGACTGGAAAACAATCCAGAAAAATGGCTGGGCATATGATGAATTCCGCAAGGCAATCAAAGCCGGTACAAAAGAAGGTCGTTATGGGTTTATATTTGCTTGCGCTGGTGTTACGGCTGCCGACTATCTGAACATCCTTACAAAGAATGCCGGTATGCCTTCTCCTTTCAACAAGGAACTAAAATATGCCTATACAAGCAAGAACTTCAAGAACCTGCTTGTATGCATTCGTGAGATCATAGACGATGGCTCCACCCCCAAGGAAATGGGCAGCGTAGATGCAGGTAAGCGCTGGAATATGTTCTTAACCGGACAGACAATGATTTTTGGTAAAGGTCTTGCTAACTTCGAAAGTCTCGCTCTTGCAAACAATGAGAAAATTAAAGCAAAAGACGGTAGTGCTGTAGAAAACAGTAAGGAAGCTGAATATGTCGTTCTGCCCGTGCCTACCTTCTTTGGCGAGAAACAGGCAGCACAGGGCGCAGCCGGTGGCTATGGCATGTTCCGCGGTAAAGAAGAGCCAACTGCCGAGCATCTGGCCAATATGGTAAAGGCTCTATACTTTATGGCCGCAGGCGACATCGGTGGTTATACCGCTAATGAGTTGTACCTTTCTGGGTTAAGTAAATCCGCTCGTGAAGCTATGGCTAAAATTAATAACGAAGTACCCCGCAGCCCTGAGAACGCCGCTGCTATGCAGAGTCTAACCGCTCAGGCAGCAGAACCGCGTCCTGACATCCCTGCAGATTTGGGCGCTAAGAATTCACGACTCATGGATGAGGTTATAGTGCCAAAATTCCAGGCTCTTCTTGCTAATGAGCTTACGCCCGATCAGATGTATGAAGAGGTTAAAAAAGCTGCTATCGAAACCTTTGGTGAAGATGGCGTAGTTAAAGATTAAACTTGTAGAATTTAACGGTAAATGCTTCCCGCTTAAACCACGGGAGGCATTTACCAAGAATTCTAAATAGGTTCAACGGCCCGGATGTTATATAATAAGGTAAAGGCAGGAGGTCATAAATGAAATCAGCCAGATCGAGTAAAAACAGCTCTATCTTCAAAAAACATATAACCGGTGAGGATTTATGGGGCTATGCCTTTATTGCCATGGCAATGCTTATCTTTGCTGTTTTTACTATATACCCCGTTATAAGTGCTCTGATTACAAGTTTTTATAAATTTAAGCCCTTAGGATCAACTTTTGTTGGTCTGGACAACTTCAAGAATACTTTTACAAATGATTTATTTTATAAATCTATTGGTAATACAGTTGTTTATACTCTGTTTACTGTGCCTTTTAGCCTGTTTATCGCTTTTTCCGTCTCAATACTAGTGCTTCCGTTTAGTAAGAAATTTCAGTCCCTGTTCAAGTCGATGTATTATCTTCCCAGCATCGCATCGGGTGTTGCGCTCTCGGTCGTATGGCTATGGATATACGATCCTCTGCCGACAGGTCTTTTAAATAGTATTTTGCACGTATTCGGAGTCGGGAACCAAAATTGGCTTGGTTCCTCCTCTACATCGATGTTTAGCCTTATTGTTATGACACTTCTTGCGGGACACGGCGCTAATATTATCATTTATCTTGCGGCAATTTTAGGCATACCCAATAGCTTTTATGAAGCTGCTGATCTAGATGGCGGATCATTTTTTCAAAAGCTGCGTTACATTATCATACCAATGGTAAAACCCACCACGCTTTTTCTGTTGGTAACAGGTATTATAAATTCGTTTCAGGTATTTATGAACGCATACATGATGACCGGCGGCGGACCAAACAACAGCACAACGATGGTCGGGCTGCTTATCTTTAACAATGCATTCCGTTACTCTGACTACGGTCTTGCCTGTGCGCAGTCCATCGTGCTGGCGATAGTTATAGCAGGAATTTCCCTGTTGCAATTTAAGTTCATCAGTGGAGACGTGGAATACTAAGAGAGGAGATACAAAATGTCAGGCTTATATTCTCAGCATCTTGATAACCCAAAGTTATTGTATCTGCGTAACAGCCTTATATCTTTATTTTTGATTATTCTGGCGATTATAACATTATTCCCTATTTATTATATGCTTGTGTCCTCCTTTGGTCCTCCTATTGAGTCTGGTGGTGCGTCATATTCACTTTTCCCGAGGAGTATCACACTTGATTCATATAAATTTTTCTTTGATTTCAGCAAGTATTCATTCCGTTGGTTAATTAACAGCCTGCTAATATCATTTGCTATAGTCTTAGGAAACGTTATTTTTGCGGGACTTGCCGGATATGCATTTTCAAAAATACAGTTTAAGGGAAGCAAGGTGCTCTTCTTTACATTATTATGCGCCATGATGATTCCCTACCAGGTTACACAGGTGCCCCTTTATATGTTGGTTGTAAATACATTAAAGATGGATAATACTTATTTAGCGCTTATTGCGCCTACTTTTGTTACAGCATACAATGTTTTCCTGTGTAAACAATTTATTTCAAGCATACCGACCGAAATCATTGAATGTGCTAAAATTGAAGGCTGTAATCAATTACAGATTTATTTGAAAATTATCATGCCATTATCCAAAACCGTTCTGGCTGTGATGGCTATACTCACATTTATGAACAGCTGGAACACATTCTTCTGGCCGTTCCTCGTCACTAGTCAGGAAGCCATGCAGACCATCCAGGTTGGACTTAAAAACTTTAAGTTTGCCAACACGACATATTTTGCACCGATGATGGCGGGTGCTACTTTGTCGGCATTGCCTATGTTTATTCTCTTTTTCAGCTTGCAGAGGTATTTCCTCGAGGGCGTAACCATAGGTGCCGTAAAAGGGTGAGAAAATGAGACAGTTTATGATTTCAGATAAGCCCGATCGCATTGCGGTCGGGCTTATGTCCGGCACATCGGTGGATGGCATTGATGCCGCCGCAATAAGTATTGAGGGAGAAGCCCCGAACCTTAAGATTACCCTGCTGGCCTTTGAAAACAAACCTTTTCCTGAAGCCATTCGCAATGAAATTCTTAGCTGCTTTACCCCCAAGAATGCAATCGTTACACGTCTTGGCAGGTTAAATTTCCTACTGGGAGAGCTATATGCGGAAGCCGCGCTTTCGGTAATCCAGGCAGCTGGTTTATCCCCTGCCGATGTTGACGTCATCGGCTCCCATGGTCAGACCATATGGCATGAGCCTGTTCCCCGAAAATCCTGTGCTTATACTGTTCAGCTTGGCGAAGGAGCCGTTATTGCACAAAAGACAGGAGTTATCTGCATTTCCGACTTTCGCGTATCAGATATGGCTGCCGGGGGCCAAGGGGCACCGCTCGTTCCTTTCACAGAATATCTTTTGTATCGTAGTGATAAGGAAACGATTTTGCTGCAAAATTTAGGCGGCATTGGAAACATAACCGTGCTTCCAAAGGGATGCGGCGCGAAGGACGTCTATGCTTTTGATACGGGCCCAGGCAATATGGTGATTGATGCTCTCGCTACAAGCAGTACAAATGGTTTGCTGGCTATGGATAAAGGCGGTTGTATTGCCGCCCGGGGACAAGTTGACACCTGGCTTTTGCAATCCCTTTTGCAGCATCCGTACTTTGCTCAGCTTCCGCCAAAAACGACCGGACGCGAGGTATTCGGAAAAGAATACGCCGACGCCCTTGTAGCTGCGGCGCAGCAAAAAGGCATTCCTATGGAAAATGTCATAGCAACCGCAACAGCACTGACCGCTGCATCCATTGCGCAGGCTTACCGTGATTTTATACTTCCATGTTCTCCTGCAACCCATATGATTTTAAGTGGCGGAGGATGCTATAATCCCACCCTCGTTAATTTTATCCGGAAAGAGCTTGCCTGTTATGGTATCGATGTGTTCACTCAGGAAGAGGCCGGGGGCAACAGTGATGCGAAAGAGGCAATCGCCTTTGCGCTTTTGGCAGACTGCACCCTGCACGGTATTCCCGGTAATATACCCGGTGTAACAGGCGCCAAGAATTCTGCGTTGCTCGGAAAAATATCACTGCCTTTCAGGGAGGAATAATATGATACGCAATTTTTCTGTCAATGACCTTAATGCTATTACGTCGCTATGGAACAGGCGCGCTGTAATTGACGGTTATGTTGAGCATACGCGCGAAGGTTTCACGAATATATTTTTGAATAATAAATATTTCTCAATTCAACATGCATTCGTACTGGAGGAAGACGGCGGTTTGGGATTTATCTGCGGATGCACAGGGGATGATTTGCCGGCTGGCAATGAACGGGGCTATTTTACTTGCCTTGTATTGGATGAACAGGTAGATACCCTGGAAAATACCCGCCTTTTACTTTCATATCTGGAGAACAGCTTTCAAGCTGCCGGGAAAACAGTAAGCGATGTACTGTTTTTCAACCCTATTCATCTGCCCTGGTATATACCTGGCACAAAAGGTCACCAGCATAATAATGCACCGGGTATCGCTATAGACACAAAACTATACAGTCGCATTATCAAATGCGGATATATTGAGCGAGGCCGCGAAAGTGCAATGTACATTGATCTTTCAACATTTTCCATACCCGACCGGATAAAAGAGAAGCAATCGGCACTCAATAATTCCGGGATGTATATTTCTTTATATGACTCAAGCCGCTGTTTCGGCCTTTCCGAAATGCTTAACAATCTTGGAAACCCTCTCTGGATAAGTGAAATAGAGGAAAGCGCGCGTAAAAACATACCTTTCCTAGTAGCAGAGGTTGGCGGACAAGTGGTAGGCTTTGCCGGTCCTATCTATCCGGAAAAAACAGGTCGGGGCTATTTTACAGGGATAGGTGTGACACCTGCATGGGAAGGCAAGGGTCTTGGTTCACAGCTTTTCTATTACCTTTGTGAACACGAGAAAATTACAGGGGCCCGGTATATGTCCCTTTATACAGGTGAGAATAATCCAGCAAAGCGTATCTATGAAGGCGCGGGCTTTATTACAGTCAGAAGCTTTGCCATACTGCGCAAAGAATTGAAAGGAGAGAAATTATGATGAACGAAAAACATTCTGTTTTAGCTATCGGGGGCCATGTGGGGGATATGGAGCTGACCGCCGGCCAACTTCTTGCCGCCTGTGCCCTCCAGGGGGGTAAAATCACAACACTTGCTCTTACAGCAGGCGAAAAGGGTGCTCCCTCCGGCCGCAGCACGGAAGATTACCGAAAGCAAAAGTTAACTGAAGCAGGGGCCTTTGCCGAAGCACTGGGGGGCGAAGCTTATGTTTTGGATTATTCCGACGGTCTTTTGCCGGATGATGATAAGGTAAGGTTTGAAGTATGTGATATCATACGAAATGTAAAACCCGACATTCTTATAACACACCACAGGAATAGCATGCACAAGGATCATATGGCCTGTCACCGTATAGTTGAGGATGCACGTTTCTACGCTGGTATTGCCGGATTTAAAAGGGAATTGCCGGCGCATTTTTCCCGGACTCTTTATTTTGCGGAAAACTGGGAGGATGCCATAGATTTTAAGCCTTATATATATCTTGACACAACAGCAGGGTATGAACTCTGGAAAAAGGCTATAGTTAAACACTCGTTTGTGATAGAAAGCAAAAGCTTCCCATACTTTGAGTACTACGATACCCTCAGCCGTGTCCGCGGTATTGAAGCACGTACCGCTCGAGCGGAATGCTTTATGATTCCGGATGAAAACCATCGTATTGTCACTGCTTTATAGGAGGCTTTCATGATTAAATACGGAATCGACATGGTAATGGGAGACTCTAAATATGACAGTATTTTTAAGGGAAAGCGAATCGGGCTTATTACAAACCCCACCGGAGTAGACGGTAATTTTCACCCCACCGTCGATCTTCTGAACGAACGGTATGGTGTACAAGCTCTTTTTGCACCCGAACACGGTGTTCGCGGAAATATCGGTGCAGGTGTGTTTGTTGAAAATACAACCGACACAGCCACGGGAATTCCTGTTTACAGTCTTTACCGTAAAGGCTCCAAGCGTTTGTCGGATGAGATGCTTTCAAAGGTGGATATCATGGTTTGTGATATCCAGGACGTGGGCAGCCGTTATTACACCTACCTATATACCATGCTCTATGCAATGGAAAGCTGCGCCGATTACGGAATACCTTTTGTGGTGCTGGACAGGCCCAATCCTCTGGGTGGAGAATGTGTAGAAGGCAACCTGGTAAAGAAAGATTATTTGTCTTTTGTAGGCGGTTACCAGCTTTGTATGCGGTATGGGCTTACAATTGGAGAATTTGCGACTATGGCGAACAAGTCGCTTCATCATAGAGCCGAGCTTTTTGTAATACCCTGTGAAGGATGGAAGCGCAATATGCTCTGGCCCGATACAAAGCTAACGTGGATTATGCCCTCTCCGGGCCTCCCCCGCTTTGAATCGGCTCTTTTATACAGTGGCACCTGCCTTTTCGAAGGTACAAATCTTTCTGAAGGCCGCGGCACCGCATTGCCCTTTGAAATCATCGGAGCGCCCTATATCATGGATCCGTACAAGCTGGCAGCCGATATGAATAATAAGAGATTATCCGGTGTACATTTCCGCCCTGTTTATTTTACGCCCAGCACCTCAAAGCATAAGGGAATTATGTGCGGCGGAGTGCAAATCCATATTATGAATATGCGAGAAATTCAGCCTGTGCGTGCAGCTCTCTCACTTATGTATGAGATTCAAGCGCGCTGGAGTGAAGACTTTGAATGGTGCACTCCACTTCCGCCTGCTACACGGCCTCATATAGAATTACTCGGGGGCGACGGTCTATTAACGGCCCATACCCCTCTAAATGAACTTTTAAGAACTTATATGCAGGATGAGGAAGCTTTTGCGGCAGACAAGCAAGCTTATCATCTATATGAATAAGGAGGCTTCATCGTGACAATCCGTGAAAAACTGGGACAGATGCTGATGTTCGGATTTCCAGGTAAAACTCTGGATGATACATCTCTTCGTCTTATTCGTGAATTCAAATGCGGAAATATCATTTTGTTTTCTCACAATATTGAAAGCGCCGGCCAGTTGCGCAGCTTATGTGAGGTAATCCAGAAAGAGGTGCTTACTCATACCGGACACCCTGCATTCATTGCTGTAGACCAGGAGGGCGGCGTTGTTTCCCGTATGCCGGAGGATGCAACCAATTTTCCTTCGCCTATGGCTGTTTCATCCACCGGTATAGTTAAAAATGCCTATTTGGCAGGGTTCTGTACAGCTAATGAATTGTGCGACATGGGCGTTAATTTTAACATGGCGCCTTGTATGGATCTTAATACCAACCCCGCTAATCCAGTAATAGGCGTACGCTCCTATGGTGACAGCCATGAACGGGCAACTCCCTATGCCCTGGCAATGATACACGGTCTGATGGATGGCGGTGTAATTTCATGCGCCAAACATTTTCCCGGTCACGGCGATACTGCAGTGGACAGTCATCTTGGTCTGCCCTCTGTTGATAAAACAGAGGAAGAGCTCTTTTCAAATGAATTGCTGCCTTTTATAGATGCAATCCGCGATGGAGTTCCCAGCGTGATGACCTCCCATATTCTTTTCTCGAAAATAGAAAAAAGAAAAGTGCCTGCCACAATGTCATCTGTCATTTTAAAGGACCTCCTTCGCAAAAAACTCGGGTTTACAGGTATCATCATATCCGATTCTCTTGAAATGGATGCAATAAGTAAGTATTATGGAATCACAGACGGATTCGTTGAATCGCTGCGTGCAGGAGTTAATATCGGATGTATCTCCCATTCGCCCTCAGTGGCCATAGAAGCTTTGGAGAAGGCTGAACAGGCGGTAGAAAACAATACTCTTGGAATGGAGGACTTGGACGCAAGTGTGGAAATTATCCTCGGCCAAAAGCAAAAATTTGCCGCATTGAAGCCCAGGACATATCAGGCAGGAAGCCCACTTCATCGTGAGTCGGCCCTTTCAATCAGTAAAAAAAGCATAGTGCGTATAGGACGCAGTGACAATATGCCATTGCCTGACAAAAACACTTTTTTCACGGGATGTTATGCATACCGGGCGACCTTTGCCTCCAGTGCCTTAAACAATGACATAAGCTTTGCCGAATATATGGCCTCTGCATTTGGCGGACAATTTTCCGTTACGCCTGTAAATCCGGAAGAAAGTGATATTAAGGAGACACTTAATAAAACGCATACCGGCCAAACTGTTGTGATCTGCACATACAACGGTCATATAAATCGAGAGCAGATAGAACTTGTTAATGCTCTTTGCGAAAGCCGGCGCTGCGTCATCGCAGTGGCCGTGCGAAATCCATATGATCTTGCAATGATTGATGATCGCGCATACAAGCTGGCGGCTTTTGAGTATACTCCGCTTTCTTTAAAATCTTTGGAGCTTGTTTTAAGAGGAGCTCCATGTGAGGGAAAGCTCAATATCACTATGAAATGAGGAAAATTGATGAGCAAATATGTCATAGGGCTGGATGGCGGAGGTACAAAAACGGAACTTGCTGCGGTCGGTATGGACGGGCAATTGTGGTTCAGACTTCAGGGCGGCCCGATAAATATCAATGGTACATCTTCACAGAAAGTCTTTGATACTATAACTGAGCTTTTATCAAGTGTGCGCGCTAAAGCCGGTAATGCATCTTTGTCTGCCATTTGTATCGGAACTGCGGGCATGAGTAATCCGAGAGCAGAGGAAACATTGCGGGCCGCACTGAAATACTCTGAATGCAATTCACCCACCCTGATACTGGGAGATCAGCAAGCGGCACTTAGCGGTGCGCTAGGCAGACCGGTGGGTATGCTGCTGATAGCGGGAACCGGATCGATATGCTGCGGCCGTAACGAAAGTGGAATTGAGGCACGTTCCGGCGGTCGTGGACACCTTATTGACGATGAAGGCAGCGGATATGCCATAGGCCGGGATATCCTGAGTTCAGTAGTGCGTGCACAGGATGGCAGGCTCCCTCCCACTGTTCTTACAGAGCTGGTCTTTAAAAAGCTTGGCATTTCTGCCATAGAGGAGCTTATCTCAGAAATATATCGTCCAAATCAGGGAAAGGATTTTATTGCCGGTTTCTCTTCCCTATTACCAAAAGCGCTGGAATTAAAAGACGACGCAGCCTCGGGAATTTGCTCCAAAGCAAGCAGCCAACTGTGCGCATTAGTGATTCCTGTGGCTGAAAAGCTGGGTTTGCAAAATGGGACTTTGGCGCTTTCAGGCAGTGTATTGATAAAGGATGAGGCAGTGCGCGGGCTTTTTAAAAAATTACTTGCACAAAACCTGCCTGAACTTGAAACAGTTTTCCCACTTGCAGATGCTGCAGTTGGCGCAGCACTTCTTGCACTAAATTTGCTAAACGAAGGTGATAAAGTTGAGAATTGAAAATCTGGATAGTAATATGGCAATTAATACGGGAATGAAAGACACCGGAATCCTATGGCATACACCTGATCAAGAACCCTTCTCGCTTCAAGGATTTGCGTTTTGTGATGAGAATACGCATTATTGCCGGCTTCCTGCATCTATTAAACCTTTGCTTGAACAAGAGCGGCCTCAGCTTCTTGAGCTAATGCGTCACACAGCCGGCGGCGCCTTGCGGTTTTCCACTGACAGCCGTGAAATCCGCATTCGAGCGGAATTGGAGGGCCCTGCCTATATGAGCCATATGACACCGGCAGGCCAGTGTGGCTTTGACTGTTACCTGCGTTATCCAGGGCAATCAGACTGGTTTATGGCCGGAGTAACCAAGTTTCCCATCCATGATAGGTCCTATGAATGTAGTATTTTCTCCCAGACTGAAAGTCGATTGTGGGAAGTTATGATCTATTTCCCGCTTTATATAGGCGTGAAAAAAATAGAGGTCGGTATTAGAGATAAAGCTGAAATCAAAAGGTGTTCAGACTTTGCTCAGGCCGGATCTATCGCTGTACATGGCACATCTATCACACAGGGTGGTTGTGCGTCCCGACCTGGTATGGCATATCCCGCAATATTGGGGAGACTTCTTGACTGTGAAATATATAATTTTGGATTTTCCGGAAATGGAGTCGCAAATCCCTGCCTGGCATCGGAAATTGCTTCAATTTCCGACCTCCGGCTCTTGATAGTCGATATTGAGGAAAACGCAGGACCGGATAACCTTTTGGGGAAAAATTTACCTGTATTTTTGGACATTGTACGAAAGGCTAAGCCTCATCTTCCTGTTCTGGTACTCTCAGGAGCATCAATGCCTCGTGAAAGATGGGATACGGAATACCGGCAAAAAAAGATTTCCTGGAGTGAATTTCAGCGTTCAGAGATCATGAGACGACGGGAAAACGGAGATAGCCGGATGCACTTTCTCGATGGCCGTCAGATTAATCTGGAAGATGCGACGGTAGATGGTATTCATCTGACGGACCTCGGATTCCGCAAGATTGCAGACACCCTGGCCCCTGTCATCCGGCAGATTAGTTAAAATGTACAGTGTAAGAAAACCCTGAAAGCTTTTAATATTCCGCATCTGTACCGTCAAGGTCGCTTATATGTAGTGCACCACTACAAAGAGCCAATTTCGCAAAATCAAACGCGAAGTTGGCTCTTTATCATTTGTAGTGTTCTATTAAGCTATATCAGGAATCAGATTCCCAATACAAAGTCTCCGAAGTGCTTGCTGTCGAATTTGACCGTTCCCGTCTTCTTATCAACTACAGCCTTCACAGTTTCGACGACTTTACCGTTTACAACACACTTTACTGTGATCGTAGCGGTTTTAACCTTCGATGTGTCTACGGGTATAACGAAGGTATTGACTTTGGAAACCGATGTTACATTGATTTTCTTACCTCTGGCCTGTGCTGTGCAGGATACCGTATATACCGGACTTTTGCCGGCAATTTTCTTCGTTGTTGCCGAAGGAGCTGTTGCCTTTGTAGCATTGATCGTTATATTGTCCGATGCCAGCTTGGTCAGAGAAGCTGTTGCAACGTTTACGCTGAGCATCGTGGAATCGATCTGTATTTCGTCGACTGTCTTGGCAACTCCTGCAATTAACGATTTGGGCAGAGTGAGTCCCAAGGTCTTTGCGCCTGCAACATGCGGTATGCTGATGGATACACTGCTGTCGAATGCGACAACTGTCTTTGCTTTCTTCTCGTATGCAGTTACTGCCTGATCAATAGTTTTGACAGTCTTCGCCTTTGCAATAATAGCATTGATCGTACTTGCGTCAAGTTTGACCATTACGGTTCCATTTGTCGCTTTCAGTTTCTTAACATCAAGATCCGTAGTACCGGCTTTTCCCGCCGCTAAAGCTGCAGAGTTTGCTACAACAGCTTTTGACTTCGCACCTTTAAGATCGGCAATTATATCCTTTAGCGCCGTAACAACAGATGTGGAGCTAGCTGCTTTAATCAGAGCAGAGATGTCATTCTTTGTCTCGCTGTCGACCTTTGCAACGGTCAAAGCTTGGATTATCGCCTTCTCCAGAATATCACTTACTGTCGGTACTGGCGCAGGCTTCGGTACTGGCGCAGGCTTCGGTGCCGGTGCCGGTGCCGGTACGAGTACGGGTGCTGGTGTCGGTGTTGGTACCGGTGTCGGTGCTGGTGTCGGTGTCGGTGTTGGTGCTGGTGTATTTGATGTATCATCCGTCTGGTCGTTATCGTCTGTATCTGTCTGCTCAGGCGTTTTTACGTTGGTCACGTTGATTGTGTATGTTTTAACCGTGCCATCCTGTGCAGTAACTTCAACTGTTATCAGATTTGCGCCATATACCAGACCAATTTTCTGAGAAGGCTTCCCGCTTTCTACACTCTTTCCATTTACCGTAATGGTCGCATCGCTGTCATCGGCAACCGGTGTTACAGTCATGCCGGAAACATCTTTAAGAGATACGGTATACTGGGTCATACCAGGGATGAATGCCGGCGTCAGCTCTCCCACACTCAATGCCAGGCTGCTAAGGTCGGCATCCGACGGTACGGCCGGAAGCGGATCTCCTGCCATGGCAGTTGTATGGAAATAGTCGAAAGAGACATTAAAGTCATAGGTTTCCGTAGACCCGCCTCCGTTGCTAGCTTCCAAACCTGTCTGCACGTTGTTGAAATTTAGTATGTAGCTAGTCCCAAGCTGTGTAAATGTAGTTCCGTCAACCGAATAGTAATTATCGTAGGAATTTCCACTCTTTGTTATTCTGAATATAACCGCTTTATCGGTAGTACTGACAACGTTTCCGTTAACGCTGGTTTGAGACACGGATCCATTCACCTCTTTGGTCACCTGTATCTTGGTTGAAGGATCTGTTCCGTTCGATTCCCAATCCAGTTTCAAATAGTTGTCCATATCCTGATAAACCAGTATTCCACCCTGCTGATAATTCACGCTGGGCCATTTGGAAGCTGTCATTTTCGTTTCGATCGTCCAGTCTCCCGGTGAATTCTGAAGCAGGATGTTCTTCATGTTTGTGCTGGTTCCGTAGATATCTCCCTTTCTAGTGCTGATGAACATGCATCCGGGTCCTGTAGTCAGGCTCCATGTAGTCGGATCCTCGTTCACCCAGTGCCAGATTGACGTATCTAGTACCGTACTGTTAAACTCATCACTTTGGGTCTTTTCCTGAATAAAGTTTACAGTATAAACAGTCTGCGAGCTTCCATAGCTTACGGTTACTGTTGCCGCTCCCGGTATCGCCGATGCCTGGGTTATTGCGACCGAGACGCCCGGATCCGCCGGTATCGCCTTCACCGGTGGTATGGTTGCCGCTCCTGCAGGTACGCGTATGGTGTAGTTTAATGTGCTTGGACTAAAATTGCTCAATTTAGCCCCGTTAACCTTGAGACTGCTTAAAGAAGTATCCGTAACAAAATCTACTGTATAGACGGACTTCTTGCTGCCATAGCTTACGGTTACCGTTGCCTGTCCCGGAGTCACTGCTGCCGGAGTTATTACAACTGTAGCTTTCTGATCAAAAGAATCCGCAGTTATCTGAGGTTTTCCTCCTACAGGGTAGAACATCGTATAACTGAAGTTATCCGGGCTGAACCCACTCACCAGTGCTCCGTCCACTTTAAGAGAAACAAGGTATGTGGACATATCTTCATAATAATCGTTCTGCAATGCATAAACCAGTTTTGTAACCACCGCCTGGGGCAAATTGCTGTTGGTCAGAGCGTCGCTTACTGCATTAACAAGATTGATATTTGTGCCGCCATATGCCTTAAGCGCGTCCCGAAGGGCATCACGGTCAGGCGCCGGCGTTATTGAAAGCTGATCTGAAAACAGGATATTGGAATCCTCTGCGTACAAGGCCAATACCACCTTGGCAGTGCCTTCCGGTTCATCATAGGTAAAAACGTCACTGGTACTTTCATGCCAATCCGCCACTTTTACGTCAACGGGCTGGAAGGAACTTATGCTGAGCGGTGCCCCCTGAAGAATGGAGCCCATCATCGTATTGCCGTTCCACCAGACTCTTTCGCCGGCTTCACGGGCTGCATACGGCTCAGGCATATCGCGGCCGCCGACAGGGGTCATACCCAACTGAGCGCCTGCGCTGTCATAAAATACCAACGCGGCTTTTACATCACCCGGTTTGTCGGCAGCGACTTCATATCCAAGCGGGCCGTTCTGCATTTCCATGAAATAGCCTTCGAAACGGTATTTCTCGCCTTTGGTCATCTTGCCGCTAACATCCTGCCACATTCCATCATACTTGCCGGATTCGTTGAGTCGATTTTTCACCTTTGCGGAGGCAACAATTTTCACATTACCACTTTTCAGGTAGCGTGAAAGACCCGAGTAACCCTGCATGTTATCCGCAGTCACGGAAGCAGGGGTGGTGCTTGGGACCTGAACAAACGTCCCGTTGTCATAGCGGCCCATAGTCCAGCCAGTGATAGTCTGAGAGGATGTTGCTGTTTCAAAATCGCCGTTACTCAACACATTGCCCGGTATAGAAACTGTCGAGGTGTTTGCTGCAGTACTCCAGTCGGAGTCATTGGCCCCGAACAGGAAACGGTCAACGGTAATCTTGGAATCGGAGAGGTTGGGTACAGCTATGATGTACATATCCTTGTGACCATAGGCGCTCTGGTCGCCCGTATCAAGCCATGCTTGATATTTGCCGTAGCTATCACCGCGCGGCACTAGAATTTCGCCTACCTTCGTACCCTGCGCCAGAATATCGGAGACGCCGCGCACAGTTGTACCTACCGGCAGTACATAGGCAAGCAGACTTCCCGACCCGCCCGGCGTTGCATAGGCCTGAGCTGTCAGGTATAGCAGATGTCTGCGAGCGGCGCCACCATTGGCGGAACCATCCGCAAAGTTTACGTTGTTATAGGCGAGATAATCCCCTTCGCCAAGCTGAACCGCTTCATTTGCGCGGCCGGCATTGCCTGCGGCGCTGCCCGGTACGTTGTTGTCGTTTCCTTCTGCCTCTAGCGAAGAGAAAATATCACGTTCGCCATCAAGACCGTTGTATGTGGCATAGGTTCCTTCGGACGGTACAATGGTTACGATGCTGGCCGACGGAATGTCAATGACAAACTTGCCGCCGCTTACGGGAATCGTACCCAGCTTCTTCTGATTCTCGCTGCCGGAGGTACGGAACACCGTTACGCTCTTTGTTCCTACCGGGAAGTCCTTTAGTGTGAATTCAAGAGGCTGGATGCTGTCATCATTGTTTGCATTTGTGACTGTAATGGAGAAGTCATCGTTGCTGGAGCTCTTGAAACCAACAATATCAATGTTGTTTGCCGGTTGGCGCGTCACGTCGAAGCGTACGTCGCCCGGCTCCATGAAGCGTGAGAAATGCCCGAAGCCATAAAAACGTTTGAATGCACGGTATTCGCCCGTTAGAGAACTGACATGGCTTGGAGTCTGCTGTCCGTTATTATATACGAAACGGATGAGGTCGGAGCCGTCACAACCGTTGCTGTCCCACATGCTCCACCAGAGGTATGCATTAAAACCTGGATTACTGGTGAACATGTTGGTCATCAGGGTGGCATACCGTACGGCATCGTTAATGTTTTCATTGCCGTACCTATTAGTATAGGCGCCTGCGGATCCGTCGCCGGTATCCTGGTTCATAAACTCAGTTTGCCAAAGTTTATAATTATTCAGGTATGCCGGGTATTTTGCCGAGTCTGTCCTATAATCCAGCGGTCTTGTGGCAAAGTCGCCCGAATGGGTCAATATCGTTTCATCGGTACCGATGCTGACCGTGCCGTATAAGTGTGTTGTAAATACATCCAGATATGGGTTTTTTCCGCTTGGAATAGTCGGATCATTCTGAATAGCCTGGCTGGTTACGGGCATAGTAGTTTCGGAAAACGCAGCGCCGGCCCTGTTAAGCTGGCCGTTGAGGTTACAGCCGTCCACTCCGGACAACTGCGGAACAAAGTCAATCACCTTTCCGTCGGGATTTTTTATTCCATACAGGGCTCCGCCCGGCTGCAGTGCCTTCTGCAATGTCGGGCCTATGTAATTGTCGATTTGATCCTTAATCATATTGGCGTCGGTTTGTGCAAGGTCAGGTTCGTTATAGGGGTTGATATTCGTGATCGGAATTCCCCACTGTTCCCAGTAGGTCTTTATATAATTTACAAGATAATCCGCATAAGCCTGGTAATAAATTTTTACGGTTTTACCATCGATTATAGCCGTATCGGTACGGATAACCTTGCTGGGAGTGGTGCCGGCGGGAGTGGCCTGCCAACCTGTGGAGGCTGCGCTCATCCAGTACGGCGCCTCCCACATGCAGGCATAGAACGTGCGCACGCCGTACTTCATGGCCTGCTGCATCGTCCAGACCTGATCCATATCGAAGAGTTCCTTCCTGGTACGCGGGCCGCTCTTGATTACTACGGGATCGCTGCTTAATTTATTGATCTGGTTGATGGGACCGCCGTCATCGTTTGCAATTGGTTGGTTCCACGACGGCAGCTGCCATACGAAATCCTGCACGGGTACCAGTGTGCCTGGCGCGTGTACAGGTTCGTTCGGCCAGATGGAATCAGCCTGACCGTCATAGATACGGTTATATTGTAAGGTTTTATAACCGTACTTTGCATTATTGTTCGACGCCCCGGGAATGGCATTCCCTTCAATATCGAAGCCGACATTCGTTGTACTTGCCGCCAGACCCGTTACCGGGTTGAAGTACGGTTTCGCAGCGTTGCCGTTTCCTGCTCCGACATCACTGGTTCCGATGATGACACGGCAGATGTCGTGTCCGGTTCCGTTTTTATCGCTGAACGTCAGATCCAGTAGATGCTTCACGGTGTCCTGATAGCCAGCTGTGGCAAGCTGCATCATCATAATGGAATCGGTGTATGCATAGGCTGCGCCCACACCGTCCATAGTCTGGTATGTCGTATTCCAGTCGGCCGCAACCGGAGCCGGTGTGCTGTCTGCCTGTGCCGGAGCAGTCAGGTCTGCCGCCTGTGCTGGAACGGGAAACGACATTTGGGTGACGGAAAGCACCAGCGCGACAGCCATCAGAAAAGCTAGTGTCTTCCTAAGAAAATACTTACTCATGTTTCCATTTCCTCCTTATATTATTTTTTTGTAAAGACGGGATGACAACTTGCTTGTAAGCACATTACATTAGTTATTGATTTTATTATATTTACATAATATAATTATCTCCATGGTCGTAAATCGATTGGTTTGTTATTTTTTCGAAACAAGAAGAGTTTTTATGAATTATGCCGAAATCAACCCACAAATCGATTTATTCATCAATCGTCATTCAACGTCCACTTGGATTATTGAAGATGCCATAACGGATTTTATCGATTTGACCTATATCTTTTACGGGAAAGCCTTTTATACCATTAACGGGATTAATTACGAAGTGTCTGAGGGTGATCTCCTATGCGTTCCTTTTGGCAACCGCAGAAGCGCAACAACCGACCCGGATAATTTGATGATTAGCTACGCTCTGAATATCCAACTATATGATCTGAAAGGCATGAATGTGGATTTGCCGTTTCCACTGATATCACATATCGGTAAATACGAAGAGTTACTTATTTTGTATAAGGAGTTAAATTTTGAATGGTTGAAAAAAGGCGAGGGATATGAATTAAAAGCACGGGCCATTCTGCTCATGATTCTTCATTACTATTTCAAATTGTTATATTTCAAAAACAATAATATAAACATAGATATGCGTATACAAAAGGCGGTAAATCACGTTTTAAGCAACCTGGAGAAACAGATAGAAGTCGAAGAACTTGCATCGCTTTCAGGTTTGACTACCGCTTATTTCGGCACGCTTTTTAAGAAATACGTGGGGTTATCCGTAAAGGAATATATCAACAGAATGAAAGTCAATAATGCGGAAAATATTCTTCTGAGCGGCGAGTTTACCGTTCAGGAGGCTGCATTCAAATGCGGCTTCGACGACATTTTCTATTTCAGCAAGCTATTCAAGAAAATAAAAGGCTTCTCGCCATCCCGGATTCTAATGGAGAAAAAGATGTTAAGGTAAATCGGACTCGGAGTATTTTATTTTAAATTGGACTTGCTTCGTGTCGTCAGGTGGTCTTTCACCACCGAGTACGTACGCGTGCCGCGTACATGTAAAAAGCCTCGGAACAAATTGTTTCGAGGCTTTGGCGCGCCCAGGAGAGCTCGAATCCCCAGCCTTCTGGTCCGTAGCCAGACGCTCTATCCAATTGAGCTATGGGCGCATATTCCGCAACTTAACGGCTAAAGCCTTGTGTGCTTTGGGTGCCGTATCAAAGTGCAATATATATAATAATACATCCGCGGCTTAAAATCAACTGTATTTATTTGGACTCACGATTTATTTCAATCCGCCAGGTAGGATAATTTTGAACTAATTCCGAATAATTTGCTTTAGCTTTAGACAATTTCACTTTTCTGATGTAGCGGGTATGATATAATGAAAGAGGAAAATAAAGTTTAGGGACATATCTT
>JAEYOM010000022.1 GCA_023411715.1 Bacillota bacterium
AAAAAGGTCACATATGAAGAAACCGAACATTTTCAGATCATGAAGGCCTTTATCAGTAACAGGGAAAAAATGCTGAGGGAATTAATGCTATCAGAATAGTGAGAAATGTTATATTATATTCTTATGCCATGCAGCTATAGGCGGCTGTGATTACGAAAGCATGAATGCCGGCAGCCTTAAACATGAATGCATAGCTTTAAAACCTGAATATTGCCGAAAGGAAAAAAGAAATGAGACTTACGATAGAAAGCCTGTATAATCTTGACGAATGCTTTGAAAGGTCGATATTCGACGGCCTGCAATATCCCTGGGAGGCGCTGCCGAAAATCAAGGCCTTCCTGCTGGAATTTGCAAAAACACTGCCCGCCGATTTTAAGAGGATGGAAGAATTCGTCTGGGTCGGAAAGGGCACGACGATAGAAAAAACAGTACTGATAAAAGGCCCCGCTATTATAGGTTACAATTGCGAACTCCGGCAGTGCGCCTTTATACGCGAAAATGTCATTATCGGAAATGAAGTTACGATAGGTAATTCAACCGAGCTGAAGAACTCACTGCTGTTTAACAGGGTGCAGGTGCCGCATTTCAACTATGTCGGGGATTCGATACTGGGTTACAAATCTCACCTCGGCGCGGGCGTCATCTGTTCCAACCTCAAATCCAACGGCAGCAATATCACGGTAAAGGGCGGCGATGATTGCATCGAAACAGGCCTGCGCAAATTCGGCGCCATGGTGGGCGATAATTCGGAGGTCGGCTGCAATTCAGTGCTGAATCCCGGTACGGTCATCGGCAGGAACAGCATTGTATATCCGCTCACGCCAGTGAGAGGCTATGTGCCTGAGAACCACATACTGAAGAACAACGGCGAGCTCGTCGCCAGACGGTAATGGAATAAGAACATGGCCGAAACAGCCGGTTAACTTAAAGAGGTAGCGCACACAGCAACTTCAGTGACCTGCCTTTTGTCGTATGTTCAGTTTAGTCCAGCCAATTAACGCTCATTTCAGCCTATTAACGCTCAGCCCAGCCAATTAAGGCTCAGTTCAGCCTATTAAGGCCTTAGCCAAGCCTCTTTTCGATTACCTCCGCCAATTCGGCAGCCCTCTTTGTGATGTATTCCTTGTCGCTGCCCTCTATCATGACGCGTACGAGCGGCTCGGTCCCGGAAGGCCTTATAAGCACCCTGCCCTCTCCGTGGAATTCATCCTCGAGCTCGCGGCACAGCTTCGCAACGACCTCATCTTGCATATAGCTATGTTTGTTCTCATTACTGACTTTCGCATTTTTCAATACCTGGGGCAGCACCTTCATCACCGATGCAAGCTCTGACAGCTTTTTACCCGATGCCTTCAGGACCGCAAGCAGCTGAAGCGCCGTCAGAAGTCCGTCGCCTGTCGTATTATGCTCAAGGAATATAACATGGCCGGATTGTTCCCCTCCCAGGATATATCCCTTATCAAGCATCTCTTCAAGCACATAACGGTCGCCGACCTTCGTCTTTACCAGTTTGAGGCCGTTGTTCTGCGCCATTATATCAAAGCCGAGATTGCTCATTACTGTCGCAACAATGGTATCCTTTGCTAGGCGTCCGTTTTTCCTGAGAGCAAGGCCTATTATTGCCATAGCCTGATCGCCGTCAACGAGTTGACCGTTTTCATCCACAGCCAATACCCTGTCCGCATCCCCGTCGAAAGCAAAACCGAGATCAGCACCGCAGGCCTTGACATGTTCCTTTAATGAGGATATATGTGTGGAACCGCAATTATGATTTATGTTTATCCCGTCCGGAGCATTGTGTATAACGGACACCTCGGCTCCGAGCTCCAAGAACACAGTGGGAGCCGCCTTGTACGAAGCTCCGTTTGCACAGTCGATGGCAATTTTCAACCCTTTCAGGTCGCCATCTATCGTTCCCTTAAGAAAATCGACATAATCCCTGAGAGCGTTCTCCCCGTTGGTTTTCCTGCCGACCCCCTTGCCCGTCGGCAGAGGGATCGAATCCTGCCCGTGTTTGATCAGTTCCTCTATCCTGTCCTCGATACTGTCCGGTAGTTTATATCCATTTGAATCAAAAAATTTGATGCCGTTGAATTCATATGGATTGTGGGATGCGGAAATCACAACGCCTGCATCCGCTTTGTACAACCTTGTCAAAAAGGCTACCGCGGGAGTCGGTATTACATCAAGGCATACCGCCTGAGCACCTACGGAACATATCCCTGCTACTAGCGCAGCTTCCAGCAGGTGGCCCGAGATCCTTGTATCCATACCTACAAGTATTTTAGGTGTATGTTTTGTTTCACCCGCCAGCACATATGCACCGGCCTGACCCAATTTATATGCCAGCTGCGCCGTAAGCTCGGAATTCGCGACGCCCCTGACTCCATCCGTTCCGAAAAGTCTAACCATTTATAGTCCCCCTGAATCAAAGCTCTTGCCGTATTTATGCACTCTACCGTTAATTAATGTATTATGACTGTTTGAGCATATCAGTAGTAATTATACCTTTTTGCCCGACCTTACTCAACAGTTTTTGGTAAAGAATTATCAGTACTGTTCGAGAGCCTCAGTTGACAAATAGGTTATATCCGCCGATTTCAACTATACCGGCAGGTACCTTTCGGATATCATAGAAATGGTATTGACCTACGGCTGCGCATAAGTGCGGATGATCTGCTCGGCGGCGCGCATCCCGTCGACCGCGGCGCTGACTATGCCTCCCGCGTAACCCGCGCCTTCGCCGGCCGGGTATAAACCCTCGATGCCTACTGCTTCGAGAGTATCGCCCCTCGTCATTCTAACCGGCGAAGAGGTCCTTGTCTCAACTCCCGTGAGCACTGCGT
>JAEYOM010000060.1 GCA_023411715.1 Bacillota bacterium
TGACAGAGACGCTCTTCCTGCGGAGCAAGCTGAATATAGTATGAAATATCCTATTACATATAGACTTAAATTTATTGCTATTCATGACTATATCTTATTTAGATATATATTTTTTGTCAACCGACAAGCGGATCGCGTCAACTTACTGTAGAGAATCTGAACTGAGCCATTCGATCAGCACCGATTTTTAACCATCCTTTGGATCGCATCCTGTTTTGCTATGTACATACTGTCGTCTGGCAGGTGAGCTGTTGTAGCCGTATGTATTTGTACATGTGGTGATTGTCTAAAACAAACCTGCTTTTACCCGGATCAAGCGCACCTGGAAGTCCTGTGGTATTTGTGCATATATTACCTCTTCGAAGTATTTGAGAATATATTCGATGAATTTTTCGACGGATTTCCTGCTATGGCGCTCCGTATCTGCAACAAACACAGTCTTCGGCGAAAGCAGAAGGCAGCCCTCGAACGTTTCTCCTTCACAAGGCTCATAAAGCGTGGGTATGCCCAGGTCGGTCAGCGCTTCCTTAACGACGATCTCCTCATGGCAGCGCCCCCTGGAGGCCATCTTGGATAAAATCGCCCCATGAGAGCTAACAACTGTAATGTCGTGCATATACGCCAGATTGGGTAATCGCTCTATTAGATCCCCGTTGCGATGAACGTGGTCCGTTAGATAATGTACGTCGACCCTATGATTTTTGAGCAGTATACAATATTGCCGATGCTCTTCGAGGTATTTGTCCACATCCGGCACTTCGTCGAAAAGGAAAAACTCCCTGTTATCTTCCGTGATCCTGGAAAGAGACTGATCCGGGCGATGCACCATAACTGTTTTCAGTCGCCCGAACTTCTCTATGCCATATTCGATATTTGCCATGGTCACACTACTATGAGTTTGTAACATGTAGTTTCTCCATAAACGAAACATAAGATGCCGTTGATTTGGTTTATTTTTTTAAAAATCTGTCAAACCAATTCGATATTTCCTCTAAGCGTCTAATGCGGTGTTTTGGACTTCCACTGCTGCTCAATGTATGACTTTCGCCCTCAAACATAAAAAGTCTTGATTCCACTCTGTGATACTTGAGTGCAGTGAACATCTGCAACCCCTCAACCAGCCAGGTTCTGTAATCTTCGTCTGAATGAATGAATAAGGTAGGAGTTTTGGCCCTGTTTGCATATTTCAAGGGAGAATGATCCCATAATCTTTCTGGATTATCCCATGGCGTCGCAGCAATCTGGTCTTTTACAAAATAATATCCGATATCGGATGTTGTAAAGTTGGTTATCCAACTGGATATACTCGCCTGGGATACAGCTGTCTTGAACTTATTCGTATGCCCAATAATCCAGTTGGTCATAAACCCGCCATATGATCCTCCTGTCACCCCTATTCTTCCTGCATCTATGAATGGGTATCTTTCAAGAACCGTATCTGTGAACTTCATAATATCACCATAATCAATCGTTCCATATTTCCCACGGATGTCAGCGAAAGCGTTACCCCTTCCATCACTTCCCCTCGGATTACAGAAGAATACTGCAAAGCCCTCACCAGTCCAATATTGCATCTCATGAAAAAAAACTTCACCGTAAACAGTTTTTGGCCCACCGTGTATATACAGTATAGCCGGGTATTTTGAATTTTTGTTGAAATTCACGGGCTTCATAACCCATCCGTCTATCTTAACACCAGGTTCAGTTTCAACTTTTAATTTTTCAAGAACAGTTAATATTTTATTTTTCTTTACCCATTCGTTAAAAAGTGTTATTTGCCGTACCTTATCGATGCCTTCAGCTTTATATAATTCCTGAAGCCTCATGTCCCTCATCCCGATAAAGAGAATCTGTCCATTTTTTATATCATAATCATCAGTAGAACCTTTACCTGTCATTACTTTTCCCACATTACCACAGGTATCAATTCTATTTAAACAAGAGTTTGTTCCTTCTGTTATGACGAAATATAGATATCCGTTATCTACTCTCATAATACCTGAGTTACCATACCTGCAATCAGATAGCACTGAGTTCCTCAAACTGTAATCTAAATTCGGAGTCAGGCATTTTATCGTTTTGGAATCGGTATTGATCAGGTAAAACTTGGGGTTCTGGTTAATACCGTAACATTTCATATCGTTTCCCGTACATATTACCCTATTGTCTGTTATGAAATGGGGATTGCCGTAAACAAACTCGGTAGCAGGAGTCATCCTTTCAATTTTCTTTTCAGATAAATCATATATGTAAACATCGTTTTTAAGTTCCATTTTATCTTTATAAGATCGCCCGGCAAATACTGCTTTTGTCCTGCTTCCATCAAGATGAAATTCGCCAACATCCATGTACTCATCTGTTAAAGGTACGATCTTACCTGAATTGAGGCAGTAGAGGTAAAGCCTATTCCTGATCTTACTGATAAAGCCTATTCCATTTCTCCAGAAAGGAATTTCATCCAACACCTCATAGTCTTCCTCCTGCTTTTGCTTCTCCAGCTCTTTGCCGTTTTCTTTGTTGTTCAGCAAAGAAATATCCTTATAGTTTAAATTATATGAGGCAGTAAATATATAGGTATTCTCATCCACTTCCTCGATTAACCTTACGTTTTTAGGAATGTAAAAGGCTTTTTTCCCTTTTCCCCTATGGATATTAATTTTGTAAAACTGTGTAAATTCTTCATCTAATTCTTGTTTTTTTGCAACTTTCGGTTTTCTTTCACCCGCATAAAGGATATACCGGCTATCCCGCAGCCATATAAAATTAGTTTGAGCAATAAATGCAGTCAACCGGAAATATTTATTTTCTTCCGTTTTGTAAAGCCACAGATTCGAAAGGTATCTGTTTTCTTTTACATCCATTTCATGTACCGCAAAGCATGCATTTTTCCCATCCGGTGCATACCTTATGCCGGACAGGAATTTATACCTGGTAAAATCGTCGAGTTTTATATTTTCCACTTAGATCCTCAAAATAGATATCTTCAATCCTATTTTATTAGAAAATTTGATTTTAATGAAAAAATAAAGTCTAGTATCCCGATAGGTATTGACAAAATTAAAAGTAAATGCTAACATAGTTTTCACAGTAAACATATATGAATAATATGCAAGAAAAAGAGGTGTAATTTCATGAAAAAGAAAAGCATTGGATTGATGGCTCTGCTGCTGAGTGCAGTATTATTTATGACGGCCTGTTCATCGGGCGGGTCCAAGGACGCATCATTGTCATCCGCTGCGTCATCTTCATCCGCTGAGTCATCGTCACAGGCGGTAAAGCTGACCGACACGCAGGACGAATTGATCAAGGCAACTGACCCCAGTAAAAGCCCTGATACCGCTAACAAGCGTACAGATACCTTTGTGGCGACCATTCATGAACCAGGCGGCGTGTTCCTTCCTTACTTTTATGATAACGGATGGGACGGAAACGCGGTGCAACCCATTTTTTCCTCCCTTGTAACGGTTGACGACAACGGGAACCCTATTTCCGATCTCGCCGAGAAATGGGAAGTATCGTCTGATAACTTGACCTATACATATTATCTGCGCCAAAACCTGAAATTCAGCGACGGTTCTCCCCTGACGGCAGATGATGTGGCATTCACGCTAACGCTGCTCAACGACCCCGCATATGCGGCAGGCGACGTTGATTTCTCCAATATTGTCATCAAAGGTACTGATGAATACAAGAATGGGAGCGCAACCTCGATCTCAGGTATCAAGGTGATTAATCCCACAACAATCCAGATTACCACTGAAAAGCTCAACCCGTTGAGCCTGACGACTCTGGGCGGTCCAGTGCTTTCCAAAGCCTATTATGGCAAGGACTATCAGAAAGGAAAGCTCGACTACCTGAAGGCGCTGTATACCAAGCCGATGGGCGATGGCCCTTACCAGCTTGACCAGTATATAAACGGGCAGGAAATCCGTTATAATGCAAACCCGAACTATTATGGGGGCAAGCCTTCTATCGCACACCTGATTTTCAAGGTAACTTCTACAAGTACGGCACTGCAGGCGTTCCAGACCGGGCAGACAGATCTTGACGGCTTCTCGACTGATCAGGATACGCTTGACCAGTTGAAGTCGCTGGGCTTTGCCAATATCCGTATCCGTACAGTCCCCGATTTCGGCATCATATATGTCAACAACAAAAAACCATATCTTAAGGACACCGCTGTACGTCAGGCGCTGTATTACGGTCTTGACCGCCAGAAGATCATCGACGTCAAATACAACGGGTATGGAGAGGTTGCAAACGTATTCGCAGCTCCGACATTGTGGTCTTATACGGAGGACGGCGTAACGAAGTATAATTACGATCCCGACAAAGCTAAACAGCTATTGGAGGGTCTGGGCTGGAAGGCCGGTTCCGACGGAATCCTTCAGAAGGATGGCCAGAAGTTGAAGCTTTCCTACCTGACCACCAAGCCGGATGACCCGATCATTCCTATTGCAAAGGAAAATTACAAGGCGATCGGAATCGATTTTGTACCGGAAGTGTTAGATGCAAATACCATGTTTGACCGTTTATATAAGGGAGATTACGACCTCCTTTCGGTACGCACCAACGGGCTTATTGACCCCAACGATCCTGTTTATGAATTCTCCTCCACCGACCCGAACGTGAATCCTTCCGGATACTCCAATCCTACGGTTACCCAACTGATCAAGGAGGGCATCAGCACATCGGATAAAACAAAGAGGCAGGCGATCTATACGAAGCTGTATCAAGAACTGAGCAAGGATCCGCCGGTCATACTGATCGACTATCGCAAGAGCATCTCCGCATGGAATGATCGGATCATAGGCGGGGAAAATTACAGCACCGGCGCCTCCGACGTCGCCATACAGCTTGCCAAGCTGAAAATCAAGTAACCCGCCTTTCAACAAAGCGGACTATTCTGAATGGAGCTGAAATGTCCGGTCAAATGCCGGACATTTCAGCTCATAAATCAAACAGACGTCAAATGCTCCCCATACGCCGGGGAGAGCGCCCGGCGGAATGAAAGGCGGTCGACCCATGAGAAAATATATCCTTCGGCGGTTTTTGCAAATGCTCCCCATTCTTCTGGGGATATCTGTACTCATTTTTTTTCTGTTCGCCTTAATGCCGGGCGACTATTTTTCCTCGAACCGAAAGCTGAGCCCGCAGCGTCTGGAAGAGCTCCGGGCTCTATACGGGCTGAACAAGCCACTGATTGTGCGTTACTTTATCTGGCTGAAAAATGTGTTCCACGGAGACTTTGGCTTTTCGCTTCAATATATGCAGCCCGTGACGACGCTGATCAATCAGTACATTTGGAACTCTTTCATAGTCGCACTGGCCACACTCTTTTTTACATGGACGCTGGCGCTGGTGATCGGCGTTTACTCTGCGACGAAACAGTATTCAATTTTTGACCGGCTGGTAACGCTGGGAGTGTTCGCGTCCCTGTCCATACCGTCGTTTTTCATTGGCCTGCTGCTGATCAAGGTATTTGGGGTGGATCTTCACATTCTTCCCATCGGCGGCATGATCGATACGGGGAGCACCACCTCCGGATTTGCCTATGTGCTGGAGGTTCTGCACCACATGATCCTGCCTATCGCTGTTTTGACATTCCTGAGCGTCGGATCGCTGACCAGGTATTTTCGTACCGGCATGCTGGAAGTATTGCGGATGGATTTCATCCGTACTGCGCGGGCCAAGGGGTTAAGGGAGCGGACGGTCATCTTCAGGCATGCTTTGCGAAATGCAATTCTGCCGGCCATAACATTGTTGGCGTTCGAACTGCCCGGCCTGTTTTCCGGAGCAATAATCACCGAGCAGATTTTCATCTGGCCTGGGATTGGCCGGATTCAGTTGGGCGCGCTTAATGCCCGGGACTACCCCGTGCTGATGACGCTGACCATGTTTTTATCATTTCTGACAATCCTGGGAAATTTTCTGGCCGATGTCCTTTACGCCGCGGCTGACCCGCGTATCCGGCTGACGAAGAAGGAAGGAAGCTGACATGTCCATAATCAAAAGAAACGCTTCCGTGGACCGGAAGCATTCAAAGTCAATCTGGGAGCAGTCCTTCCGCAGGTTGCTCAGAAACAAAAGCGCTGTGTTCAGCGCTTGCATCCTGGCGTTTATGTTCCTGTTCAGCTTTGCAGGACCGCTGATTTCGCCGTATCCCTCCAACGGTATTGATGTTACTCTGATGAAACAACCGCCGGATTTCGCACATTGGCTCGGTACCGACACGTATGGGCGGGATGTTCTGACCCGGCTAATGTTCGCTGGGCGGATTTCTCTGACGGTCGGCCTTGCGTCGATGGTACTTTCACTGCTGCTGGGATCGCTGCTCGGCGCGGTATCAGGTTATTACGGCGGCGTTGTGGATAGCATCATCATGCGCACCGCGGATATTCTTATGTCCATCCCGAGCCTTCCGCTGTTGATCATCATCGCGGCGCTGCTTTCGGAATTCAAGGTACCGACTGACTATCGGCTGTACATTGTGATGCTTATGCTGAGTCTGGTCGGATGGCCAGGGCTGGCACGGCTGATCCGAGGGCAGATTCTCTCCTTGAGGGAGCAGATGTACATGAAGGCAGCGGACGTGTTGGGGATCGGCACACGCCGGAAGATCTTCCACCATCTCCTTCCTAACACCTTCCCGCTATTGATCGTCGTTGCAACGCTGAGCACGGCCTCCGGCATCCTGAGCGAATCTACACTCAGCTTCCTCGGGCTGGGCGTGGTAGAGCCTACGTCGTCCTGGGGGAACATGATAACCATCGCGAACAATCTTATTGATTTCCAAAAACATCCTTGGCTCTGGATTCCGCCTGGAGCCGCGATTTTCATCACAGTCGTCGCCATTAACGTGCTGGGTGACAAAATCCGCGACGTTTTGGATCCGAAAATGAAAGGAAGGTAGCATATGGACGAACCAGTCATCAGTGTCCGCCATCTGCAGACTTCTTTCGATGTGGAGGGGCGGCTCAGCAAAGCCGTTGACGACATCAGCTTCTCCGTACCGAAAGGAAAGGTCGTCTGCATAGTGGGAGAGTCGGGCTGTGGAAAAAGCGTCACCGCTCTTTCCATTCTGCGCCTGATCGATTTTCCAGGGCGGATTGCCGGCGGTGAAATTATGTTTCACAACAGGGATATTTTGAAAATCAATACCAAGGAAATTCATAATTTGCGCGGAGACAAAATTTCGATGATCTTTCAGGAGCCAATGACGTCTTTGAATCCGGTGTTCACCATCGGGCGGCAGATTTCGGAAACCATACAGGAGCATACCCTGTACGATCGGAAAGAGGCGTGGGAAAAGGGTACGGAATTGATCAAAAAGGTGGGGCTCCCGCGGGCGGAGCAGATTATGGTTTCCTACCCACATGAGCTGAGCGGCGGGATGCTTCAGCGCGTGATGATTGCCATCGCACTGAGCTGCAAGCCTGAGCTGCTGATCGCAGATGAGCCGACTACGGCGCTGGACGTTACGATCCAGGCGCAGGTACTGGACCTGCTGCGCCAACTCCGGGACGAATCCGACATGTCCATACTGTTTATCACCCACGACCTTGGCGTTGTAGCCGAAATAGCGGACTATGTAATCGTTATGTATGCCGGAAAGATCATTGAGGAGGCGCCCGTAATCGAACTGTTCCGGCATCCGCGGCACCCGTATACCCGTGGGCTCTTGAAATCAAGGCCGGTGCTCGGACAGCATCGTGGCCGGCTGTATTCCATAAGTGGACAGGTCCCGGATCTATCGGAGCTACCCCAGGGCTGCTATTTTGCAGGCCGCTGCAAAAGCTGCATGGAAGCTTGTCACCGGGATTACCCGGAGTTTGTTTCCGACGCGGGCGGGCATAAAACGGCTTGCCTGCTGTATCAGGAAGGAGTTGCCAATGGATCGACCACTGCTGAAGATTAATGATTTAAAGAAATATTTTCCCGTTATGGGTGGCTTATTTGGAAAGCCTGTGGGCTGGGTCCGGGCTGTAGACGGTGTCAGCCTGGAGATTTTTTGCGGGGAGGCCTTCGGGCTGGTGGGCGAGTCCGGAAGCGGAAAGACGACACTGGGGCAGACCGTGCTGCGGATGAATGAGAAAACCTCCGGCCAGGTGCTGTTTGACGGACAGGATATCCACACACTTCCACCGAAGGAATTCCGGAAGATGCACACCCGGATGCAGTATATTTTTCAGGACCCATACAGCTCGCTTAATCCCCGCATCCGCATTGGCGACGCTATCGCGGAGCCT
Source organism: Bacillota bacterium (assembly GCA_023411715.1). Taxonomy (GTDB): domain Bacteria; phylum Bacillota; class Clostridia; order Acetivibrionales; family DTU013; genus JAEYOM01. Next base: position 8,250 of record JAEYOM010000060.1, read on the forward strand.
CTGCTTGCACACGGGTTGGCTACCAAGGCCGACGTGGAGGAACGGGTGGAAAATATCCTGGCCCAGTGCGGGATGGCGGCCAGGTTCATGGATCGGTATCCGCATGAATTTTCCGGCGGGCAGCGTCAGCGCATCGTGATCGCGAGAGCCATGGCGCTGAACCCGGAATTCATTGTGGCGGATGAACCTGTTTCCTCACTGGACGTTTCTATTCAGGCGCAGATCATCAACCTGTTCAGCGATCTGCAGGAGGAACGGAAGCTTACCTATCTGTTTATTTCGCACGATTTAGGGATCGTGGAACATCTCTGCTCCCGGATTGCCATTATGTACCTCGGCTCTGTGGTAGAGCTGGCAATAAGGGACGAATTGTTTTACAATCCAATCCATCCGTATACCAAGGCACTGCTGTCAGCTGTACCCGTTCCCGACCCGGAACGCAAACGCAACCGGATTGTGCTGAACGGCGACATACCCAGCCCGGAAAACCCGCCTTCAGGATGTAGATTCCACACGAGATGCCCGTATGCAAAGAAGATTTGCCGGGAACAGGTCCCGGAATTCCGGCAGGTGAAAGACGGTCATCAGGTCGCGTGCCACCTTTTTTAAGTATGCGAAACGTTCGTATTACAGATCGCTTTCCACTACGATGATCTATATTTATTATTGCTGCCGAACCTCATCCAACCGGGCAGCAGCTTAAAGTCGCCCTTTTCACGAAGCGCGAGAACAACGCTCTGAAGTAAAATAAAGAAGCATAGCATAAGCCCGGTGGTAATGCTCTGCCAATATGGCTGCCTAAGCCCTGAAGTAACCACAATACTGGTCATAGTCTTTAAAATAAGCACCCCGAAAAGCGTACCGATTACACTGCCGACGCCGCCGGTCAATAATGTCCCGCCGATAATAGCGGATGCAATCGCTTGTATTTCTGCGGCGGTAGCATTGGCAGCGTCTCCTGCCCCTGTATGCAGCATATAGACATAACCGCCGATTCCGGATAACAATCCGGCCAGCAAATAGGAATAAAATTTTGTGCGCTTTACATTGATGCCAAGCATTAACGCGCTCTGTCTGTTACCGCCTACCGCATAGAGGTTACGCCCAAATCGCGTCCATTTCAGAATTACCGCCACAGCTAATACTATAGCTATAGCTACTATTACGCCGGGCTCAATTTTGGCGGGAATAAAATTGCCGGTCTTTCCATAATAACCGATACCAGGAATTTCGAAACGAAATTGTTTCAGAGCGACAAAGGCTTCCTGCGCCGCTGTGCGCGGAACAGCGCTGACTATGGTTACCATACCTTTTGCAAAAAACATACCCGCTAAAGTAACAATAAAGGGCTGTATATCCAAATATGCTATCAATATTCCCTGAACCAGTCCGAACGCCAACCCTATACCCAAAGCTAAAGCCAACGAGCCTATTACGCTGCCGCTATGGTCGTCCAGATAAACAACGCAAGCCATGGTCACAAGCGCGGTTATGCCTCCCCCCGAAATATCTATACCGCCTGCTATCATAACTATAGTCAGTCCGCAGGCAATCACGATCAAAAACGCATTGTTATTGAAAAGATCAAGGAACTGCTGAGGATTCAAGAACCCGCGGCCCCAGACAAGCATGGCAAGTACGTACATGCCAATGAACGTGCAAATCGTTATTCTCAAGAGCAAACTGGTGTTGGAAATAGGCTCCCTGTGCTTTTTCCCCGGTATTCCGGCTAATAAACCTCTATTATTTGTCATATCATCAATTCTCCGTTATTTTAACTTCATGGCAATCTGTTATTTTCGCCGGCTTTTTAAACAGCTTATCACGCAGCTGAACGGCATATTCTTTTACTACTGGCGAACTAATTGCAACGATGGCTATAATAACGATTGCCTTATAGGCTTTTACCGCTGTTGAAGGGACCTTCATGGCATAAAGCGTAACCGTCAGCGCCTGAATGATGAATGCCCCTATAACTGAACCGGCCAGGCTGAATTTTCCGCCGCTAAGAGAATTGCCTCCGATGGCGACTGCCAGAATAGCATCCATTTCGATATCCAAAAGAAGAGTTTCATGGTTGATAAGTCCGATTCTGCAGACGTTGATACAGCCCGCAATAGCAACGCAAACGCCCAGTATCATAAATGAAAGCAATTTTATCCAGGCAGCATTGATTCCGTTTAAGCGGGCGGATTTTTCGTTGATTCCAACCGCTTGTGTGTATAACCCGAGATTGGTGAATCTTAAGACGAGCCAAATCAACACCCCGAATATTATCATTATAATAATGGGGGTGGGTATGGGGATGCCCGGAATAAAACCTCCTATATCAACTAACAGCGGGCTTGAAACAGTAGGCGTTGCCCCGCCGTTTATCCAATAGGCTATGGAGCGTCCGGCAGAAAACAGTATTAATGTCGCAATCATCGGCTGGATCTTGAATGCGGCAACCAACGTACCGTTGAATGCGCCGAAAAGAATTGCAACGATACAGCTTGCCAAAAAGGCTACAAGAATAATCGGCATTGTAATTTGATTCCCGCGAAGCACACTGACAAAAATACTGCCCGCTATCGCCGCCGCTGCGCCAACGCTGATATCCTGTCCTCTCGACGAGGCTGTTACCAGCGTCATACCGATTGCCAAAACAGCAAGCTCGGATGCGCCGTTTATGATGCTGATCAAATTCCCTGAAAGCACGGTGTTCCCATCGTTGTTGGTTATAATGGATATAGAGAAAAATCCAACATCCCTGATTAAATTAAAAACAATCAGCAAAAAAAGCGCAAACAACGGGACAACCAATTGAGACCTTGCGAATTTATTTGAACTCTTAGCCATTTTGAACTGCCTCCCCCGCTATCGTACGCATAATTTTAGCTTGCGTCATGTCCTCGTCCCTCAATTCGCCGACTATTTTGCGATCCCGCATAACGATGAGCCGCGAACAGGTGCGAAGCATCTCCTCTATTTCGGATGAAATAAACGTAACGCTGACGCCGTCTTCGGCAAGCTTGAGTACAAGCTTTTGTATTTCAACTTTTGTACCGACGTCAATACCGCGCGTCGGTTCATCCAGGATAAGATACTTTGGATTGGTGAGCAGCCAGCGCGCAAGTATTACCTTTTGCTGATTGCCGCCCGAGAGTTGTTTTACGGGCGTATCCGTCGACGCGGTTTTTATCCCTAATAGTTTGATGTACTCATCTGCAAAGGCTTCCGCCTCAGTTTTGGAAAACGGCCGGAAAAAGCCCTTCATTACCTGCAGGGCAAGTATAATATTTTCACGCACGGACAAATCCTCAACGATACCGTCCTGTTTTCTGTCCTCGGGCAGATACCCTATACCATGCTTCATTGCGTCCTTGGGTTTCTTTATTTTAACGTTTTTTCCGTTTACCCTCACCCTGCCGCCGGTAATTTTATCGGCACCGAATATGGCACGTACGCTTTCGCTGCGGCCAGAGCCAAGAAGCCCGGTAAAACCGTTTACTTCTCCCTTGCAAATTTTGAAGTCAAACGCTTTTGTACCCTCGGTGCTTGATAACCCAAATGCCTCGTAAACGGGTGTGGCGTCCGACTCGACTTGTAATGTCTTTCGATTTTGCAACGCTGAAATGTCGTCAAGTTCTTTACCCAACATCTTTGAAATGAGCTGCACGCGCGGCAAATCCTTTATTTCGTACTCTCCCGCGAACTCACCATTCCGTAAAACGGTTATCCTGTCGCATATCTCGTACGCCTGTTCAAGAAAATGCGTTATGAAGATAATGCCGACACCGCGGGACTTAAGTTCACGCATAAGAGAGAAAAGCTTTGCAACCTCGTGTTCGTCCAGCGAGGAGGTCGGCTCGTCCAGTATGAGCACTTTGCAGTCCATGTCCACGGAGCGGGCAATGGCGACCATTTGCTGTACAGCCAGCGAGCAGGTGGAAAGCTGTTGAGAGGCTCTCGCCGGGATATTAAGTTTGGTAAGTATTTCCGTCGTCTTCTTTTCCATATAGCGCCAATTCACAAAATGGTAATTTCCCCGCCCGATAAACACATTTTCGGCAACTGTAAGGTTAGGGCAAAGTGTTATCTCCTGATAAACCGTGCTGATGCCTAAATTCTGAGCCTCTTGAGGCGATTTTACAGAAATTTCTTTGTTAATACCCCCTATGTGTATTTGCCCTGAATCTTTCGGGAATACGCCTGTCAAAACTTTGATCAAAGTTGATTTGCCGGCTCCGTTCTCACCCATCAGGGCGTGAATTTCGCCTTTGCGAAGAGTGAAATCCACATTTCGCAAGGCGCGTACACCCGGGAATGTTTTGCATATTTTCTGCATGGATAAAACAATGTCTCTTTGCATAGGTAACCGTCCTTTAAGCGTTGGTAATTTCATAGAGATGGCGGTGCGTGCATGCGGAAAATATCCGCATACACCGCATCGCATATACTTGGGCGAACTCACTATTATCAGGTTGAGGGAGATCTATTGCTTATTCGCCAAGACCGTATGTATCAATATCCGTCTGCGTAAGAGTCGTAGCGTCAAAACCTTTCTCTTCAGAAATAACTTTCTTTTCCGCAAGCGTCTCGCCGGCTTCAAGTTTCTTGATCATCCCTTCGATTACAGAAGCCTGGAAGGGGCTGCACTGACCGTCATAGTTCCAATTTTTTGCAAGCAACTCCCTAAGCGCCCACTTGTTACAGTCGAAGCCCATTACAACAACATCCTTGCCAACGCCGTGGGTGATACCGGCTTCATCCAGCGCTGCAACAGCACCCTTTGCCATGCCGTCGTTTTCGGCATAGA
>JAEYOM010000063.1 GCA_023411715.1 Bacillota bacterium
TATGCGGCAGAAAAATCGATACATGAGGTTATGAGTAACTTCAGGGGTAAGATTTTCATAGCTTAGTCCAGCGTAATGCTTGAGAAACATCATTCGGATGTATACACGAACCGGCACGGATGGACGACTACGTTGAGTATTAAAACGATCAACGATAGGATATTCGTAGGATTCGTCCTGCAGGAGCTTAGCAATTTTCTCAAGTTCGGGAGTAAGCTTATATGCGGCCTCTGGTATAAGCACTTGTGCTACAGTTGGTTGACTCCATTCCGGATAATCAAGTATCAGCATAACTATCACCTTTTGTCATTTATGTATTATGCTGTATAATTCGACATCCGGAGTCGAAATTCCTGCCCCAAACTCACAATATTCAAGGTTTTCAAGGATCATTTATCAGGTGAAACTAAGTTATATCATCAGGCATCGGCTGTTCCAGCATATTGGTATATTACCTAAAATGTTTGCGCCGACGCAAAATGCCAGTAAGCTGACGGTATTGCCTGTGCCGGAGAAATAATGTAAACGGGTTCAGCTTCGCTGGACGCACAGAATAATAAAGAGATCGGGAAACATTATAAAAATGTCCCCAATCCCTTTATCAGCGCCCTTTTTATTATAACCGGCAACTAAACTATGGATAATTGTTTTCAACGAAGACAGAATTAATTACTCATCGCCTTCATCGTACTCATCATCCGAGCCTTCTTCATCAGTAACAGTAAAGGTCTGAGTTTTGGTAACAGTTCCGCAAGTTATGGTAATCGTAGCAGTTCCCGCACTTACAGGTGTGACTTCAAAAAAGCCATCTTCATCGATACTGCTGACTGCCGCTATCTCCGGGTTAGATGAAGCAACTGTTATTGTCCCATATGCGTCTTCAGGCTCCTTGGTGACTTCAACCGAAACCGGATCGTCGCCTGCATAGGCTTCCATTTCATCAAAGCTTACGTCCAATTCTTCCAATGCAACCTTTTTTACAGTAATTTTGCAGGTTCCAAGAAGTTTACTCTTGTCAGGCGCTTTTGCATTTTCATATATATTTATATTGGTGCTTCCTTCACTTTTACCTTTTACAATAACCGTCTGGTTTTCCTTGGATATTTCAACGACGTTACTATCACCGGTTTCAAATATGTAGCTTACATCATTCCTACAATTATTTATCAAATCGAACGCCTCAATATCCGATTCTAACGATACCGTTTCTTCAGGCTCTACCGTCGCTTTTTTTACTGCATACTTGATCTTTCCTACCACTCTTGTGCTTTTATTGTAAGTTTCCTTAATTGTAACGGTAAATGTTCCGGCTGCTTTTGCAGTATATGTATGTTTTATAAACAGCATATCGTCAAATGTGCTGAACGTTTCCTTCATAGAAAAGTTAGCATTGTCGGAAATAAATGAATAAGCCGCATCGTTATTGCGATTGATAATCTCAATTACATCAGTATAACCGGTGCCTATAGGCAATGTAGGTACGACATCCTGAGAATAGCTTGAGCTTACTACCGTAACTTTGCAGGTACCGATTTTAGTGGTTTTTCCGCTCAATTTCTGGTTACATGTAATTGTTGCAGTTCCGGCTTTTAAACCAGTAAGATATGCATCTGACTTGTTCGCTTTCACTGTAAGTATTTTGGGGTTGCTTGAAACAAAACTGTATGTTGCGTTTTTTACCGCATTTGATACCCTTAGAACATACTTGTCAGCCTTGGAGTAGTAATCAAAACTAGCTACAATACTTCCCGTGCCAATTTTCATCGTAGCAGCAATAGATGGCTTAACAGCTGCCTGTGTTGCAAATGATGTCATACCTGTGGATAGGATAAGTGATGCTATTAGTAGCATCCTTGCTACGATTGCTGCAATTCGTTTGCTTCGTATTTCTTTCACTGGCAAATCACTCCTATTCTTATAGATGATTTTCAATAACATATCGATTATAATAATATTGACAAATTAATACAACCATTATTTATAAGAATTTTTTTTGTACATAACAATTATTAGCCAATTAGGTTCAATGCCTGGACCATTGGCTCGCTAAGTTTCATTGTGAAATAATTATCGATTGAGCCGCTAAAAAGAACGCAGATCAAAGGTTTGGGCTTCAAAAAATGAAGAAGTGCCAAGTAATGTCGAACACCCGATTTAATAAGTATTTCGAGCGTTTTACAAAAAGATCGATGCTGAAAACCGTCTATTTCATGGACGCGATCAAACTTGCGAGTTCCTGAAGATAATAATTCTCCTCCCTTATCATATGATCTGGGGTCAGCAGCTTCAGGGCGCCCATGATTTTGCATTTCGCCTTGAGATCTCTTATCTTCGTCAGAAAGCAAATAAATTCTTCCAGCTTTTTTCTGGCCTGCTCATTGAGAAGTTCAAGGTTTCCGTTACTCAAGCCTGTTCTGACAAGCATCCTGCTCAATTCCTCAGTCTTTATCGAGAGGCTGTTGAATACTCTTTCAAACTCCTGGGCCTCATTGATAAAGATTTTTTCCACAGGATCAAGATCGCTGGCTATTACGGCTGCATGCCCTGCGGCATCGGTGATCCAGAGCTTGTTCAGCTCAAGGTTATAGAGCACCCCGCTCGGCTGGATATTGTTTTGTATTCTGACAATTGTGTTATAGCACTCCATAGCCTCATTTATCATATGGTTGTAGAAAGTCGGCGGCAGGCTGGAATCAAGGCGGCATGTGAGTTGCCTCGCCAACAGCATTTTTTTGAAGTTTATAAAGTTCAGAAGGAGGTTCAATGTTTGGCTTAATAATTGATTAAACGCGTTTGTGTCGTTTTCCGCGATATTTTTCGACTGCTCGTGGAGTACGGAGAATGACTCCTTATAATAATTTGCGAGACGTATCGCTTCCTGTTCGTTATAGGACAGCGATTTAAGGATGAACTCCCCGTGGTCTCTCAATATCCCTGTCCAAAACTTCATTCTTTCTATCGGGCTCAGCATATAAATTCCCCCTGTATCTACCGCTACAATATCGTATGACACAGGAGGGAATTACGTACCGCCAGGATTTTAAGTCCTGTACGTCTGCCAGTTCCGCCACTTCGGCAAAAATATATGAACTCGTTTTCACACTAATGAATAGCAGCGACCCATACAGCTTCGGAAAGGATGCCGAATCACTTCTTTCCAAAATAAATTGTTAATTTTCCTTCGTCCCATGTGATAAAGCTGTCCTTCCGAATTATTTCGGAGTGCTTATCTTTTGCGGCATCACCGGTTCTGAACACCGACAGCATTAATCCAATTAAAGATAAATTGATAATCGTTGCAATATTTCCGTATGATATAAGCGGCAGAGAGATAGCAATATTCGATATATATAAAAAGCCAAACATAGAAGCTCCATATTGCGTCATAGTACCCGATATTTCATCCTCCTACAGGTTCCGATACAAAATGGAATTCGGTTACCCATGTAATGGAGGCTGCCCATTCATAAGAGAGGGCTATTACAAAAAGTCAGGCATTGTATCAGATTATAATCAATCCGATTCTGTTATGATTAAAAACGCACATACCAGTTCCATTAATTTTTCTATACCGGAGGCAAAAAAATACAGGGCAGAATCTTTTTACCCGAAGGGATAAAAGCGGAAGCCGAAACGTGTATCACGCTTTTAAGTGATGACGGCAGAGAAAAATATATAATATTAAAAGAAGGGGCAAGTTCGGCAGAATATACCCTATATTTTCAGGACCCTAAGCGGAAGCAAATTATTATAGTTAGAGATAACCCCTTTCATTACGTCAGCGAGAATTCACTTACGGAAGATAAGGCTTTAGCTAAAGTATTCGACTTGAGCAAGGGCAGTTTGAACAACATAATTATTTATCTGACAATGAGTTTTTTAGGCAAAATATTGGGCCTAAAAAGTAATTCGCCATTTTTATAAATTGCGCATCGGTTATAAATTGTACAATGCGCTTTAGAAGGTATAAATGAAACGAGCTGGATCTGGCATAATGGGATTTATTATAACGCACAGGATCAACGAAAATTAAATGATTTTTAAGAAAACTTAATTGAAGAACTTTCACAAATAAAACGGCCTCAAAGCCTAAAGCCATGAGGCCTGAAATATTTGGTGCCGAAGACGGGAATCGAACCCGTACGGCTTTAAGGGCCGCAGGATTTTAAGTCCTGTGCGTCTGCCAGTTCCGCCACTTCGGCATGTTAAACAACTACAATATAATAACACCGCAGCCTGTAAATATCAAGTACCAGTCATAACCACATCTTACAGTATAAAAGCTGTACGTAACTTATCGTACTATCAGTATGTGCCGGCCTGACGCCAGCCCGGTACTCATATCTGCCACAATTGTGCGTGTACTCTAAAAATACTGAGTGGTCTTCCGGTAGCCTCCGCCGCCCCTTTTGGACTCGAAGCTCTTCTTCAGGTCATGCATTTTTTCATCGCTGTCTTTCATGAATTTTGCCAGACGGTCTTCAAAAGATAATCCTTCAGCGCAGTTTCTGTCCCAATCTATTTCAATCGGCGGTCTGCCGGATCTGGGAGCTGTTTTTTTGTCGATGGCTTTTTTGATGGACAAACTGATTTTACCGTTTTCCATCGAAAGAACCTTTACTTTGACTTCCTGATTTTCCTTGAGATGATTCTTGATGTCCTTTACGTATTCTTCAGCGATCTCAGAGATGTGAACCAGACCTGTCTTTCCTTCAGGTAGTTGGATGAAGGCCCCGAAATTGGTTATCCCGGCAACTTTCCCCTCTACTATATTTCCTACCTCAACTAGCATACAGAAAGAAGTCCTCCTTAAAGTTTATAACGGTCGAATACCGCTTAAAATAGGCTCTGGTCGTAGTTGCAATGAAAGCAATTCGATTATATAGTATATGAAATATTTCGTCAAGCCTGTATTCATAGGGGCTGTAAGAATTTGCGGAAGGCAGGTTATTATTTCCCGATGTCGACATAGACCTTTTGATCCTTTTTAACCATGCCCAGTTTTTCCCTTGCGACCTTCTCGATATACTCGTCGCTCTGGATCATCTCTTTTTCCTTGCTCAGCTCTTCATTAAGCTTTGTCTCATCGTCAATTCTGCTTTCGACCCTGTTCAGTTCAAGACCCTTCATATTAAGAAGCTTCTGCTGGTTCAATGCAATAAACAGCAGATAAACGAGTATAACTGCCACAGATACAACTGCAAGCGGGGACTTCTTTTTTCTTTTGCTCATTTCAGTGACCTCGCACACCATACGCTCAGGGTACGGCTCCCTTATCTCCCGTATAACTACCGGTTTTGTATAACTGCCGGTTCTGTATTAATTCTACGAAACTCTCAAAAATCCTGCTATATGCATTGAAAAATAATCTGGACAGCAAGTTTTTTCATATGCATTACCTTGATTTGTTCAACTTATATCAGGGCTTAACTTTTTTATTGCGCCTGATTTTTCTTCTTTTTAGGATGCGCCTGATAAACCTTCTAAAAAACCTTGCTTTTTTGATCCGGGTCTCTCCAGCGCTTCCGGCCTTCCGCAAAGAGCCGAAGATTAACTGGAACAGCTTCCGGGCAGGCGACGCCAGTACCCTCAGGATGAACCTGAATGGATACATAATAACAAACAATACCGCCTTTACTATTTTTATCGTCATATTGATGATAAAAAGTGAGCATCCCATGACAAATTTGCTTAAAAGAGATGAATACAACACGATGCCTATTATCGTTCCAACGAAAAGGAATCCCCTGATCTCGCCTTCATTGCTGTAGTAGACCGTCAAAAGCATGATGGCGGCCGCGATCACCCAATAGACAATGTCCTCGGCATAGGTGAGCAAGCCGCCTGTTCTGACAGCTTTCCTGATGATCCTGAAAATATCGTAAACCAGCGCGATCGCCATTCCGCCCGCAACGGTGCATAAAAAGACATATGCCTGACGGCTAACAGGAAATATCATTTGAACATCCGGGCAAAGAAGCCTCCGCCTTTGCTTTTCGTTTCCCTGTCAGAGTATTCGCAGCTTATTATCTCGCCTTCGATGCCCAATTCCGAGCTGTCGATATTCAATTTATTGATATGCAGGTCGACCCCCTTTACGACCAGTATGCCCAACTCCGTATCCGCGATTACGCATTCATCGTTGAAGCTTTCCACGTCTATTACCCCGGAAATACTTAGTTTCTCCCTGTTTTCAAGGATCAGGTTGGAAACCCTGGGCTTTGGTACTTTTTTTTCGTCGGTCATCAATATCCCTCCCCGCAAGATCGGAAAACGACAGGTCACAAGCAGGATCACAGCATTCCATAGTTGATTTATATGCATGTACAAGGGGTATGATGCCAAAAAAAATAACAGGGACATTTTATGTCCGTGTTAATAAGGACATAATGTGAACCGTGGGTAGTTTGGCAAGGCAGACAGTAGATCAAGCTGTCTGCCTTTGCCGTCGTTCGGCTATTTTCCAGGCTTCTTCGGCGAAAGCGGCGACTACTCCGATGTCACGGTAGTGAATTATACTTGATGTTCGATGTGTCTACAAAACGGGATTTAGGTCATTCTCAGATCAATAACACTTTTCGCCTTGCCGGCAGAGCGTTCAATGGGCCATGGCTCGGCCAGCTTTACCTTACGGCCGGAGGTTTACCTCGAACAGCAGGCTTTCACAAGGTTTCAGTTCCAGAGACAGCACGCCGTTTTCAACGCTGTGGACGGCCTCGCACCCGAATGTTTCCTTTGCCTGCATATTCCCTGATACGCCAACAAGACCTACGGGTATTTTTACCTTACTGGCGTTTCTATCTTGTGAGCAAACAACAATAAAGGCCTTATCATTTGTAAAACGGGCATAGGATATCACATAACCTTTTGCATATAAGATTTTGAATCCTCCCGACCTTAGCGCTTCTTCCCGCCTTTTTAAATTCGCGAGCGTTTTGTACAGCCGGAAAGTCCCGTTGTCCTGCTTCTCAGGCTCCCATTCCATGGTATACCGGCAGCCTTCCGTTGTCCGGATATGTCCGTCGAGGCTTATTTCATCCCCATAATAAACGCCGGGCGTGCCCGGGAAAGTGAACTGCATGATGATTGCCGCCCTGCGGCTTTCGTATAGAATTTCGGGATTGTTGTGAAGGCGTGATATATCATGGCTGTCGTACAAATTGTACTGAAGGGAGGCTATCTGATACGGAAGCCGTGCAAGGTGCTGCATAAACATCCTGGCCAGTTCCTCCGCCTTCCTCCTGGCCGAACCCAGTCGTTTATCAGCCAGCCTTTTGACGAACTCGTCGGGCTCTCCCGCAAATTGGCGAACCAGGCGTCCGAAGCCGAAATAGTTCATGGAAGCGTCCCATTCGTCGCCTCTCAAAAACTCTCTGCTGTCCGTCCAGTGCTCGGCCAGTATATATGCTCCGGGGTTTACCACTTTTATGCTTTTCCTGATTTCCGGCCATATTTCATGGTGCATCTGGTGCTCATCCATGCGGGCCATGCAAAAGCCCACGTCGAAGCGCCATCCGTCGATATTGTACGGCGGCTTTAGCCACTTCTTCACAACGGAATCCTCCGAACGGTAAATCACCTCGCGAAGCTTCTGCGATGTATAATTCAATGTAGGCAGCGTCTCGACGCCAAACCATTTATGATAGTCGTTGTCAGACCCGAAATAGTAGTATTCCCTCTCCTTCGCCTCTGGGTTGTTATAGGCTCCGGTTGTTTTCGGGTAGAACCCGTCCCTGTTGAACCATTTATGGGCAGTACCAGTATGGTTTATGGATACGTCGATAATAATCTTCATATCATTTTCATGAAGCGCCTCCACCAGCTCCTGTAGGGCCTTGTCCCCTCCCAGGTGAGGGTCTACGCTGAAATAATCCATACAGTCGTACTTGTGATTGGTAGCTGCCCTGAAGATGGGAGTAAGATACAATGCGCTGACCCCGAGATCCTTAAGGTAAGGTATTTTCTGTCTTATACCCTTCAGATCCCCTCCGAAAAAGTCCAGGCAAAAAGCTTCCGAATACTCGGGAGCCTTTTCGCCCCAGGCCTTTTTGACTGTGGGATGCCCGTCGAACATATACTCGTTGTCCTGTACATCGTTTTCCGGATCGCCGTTATGGAACCTGTCAGGGAATATCTGGTAAAAAACTGCAGACTTGACCCACTCAGGACTCTCAAAGTCCGCCAGTATCCTGAAATCGTTATCCTCAGTCGGCGGATAATCAACTACCTCCAGCTGGTTATAATAATAGATATTTCGCCGAGTGGCAATTAAAAAATGATAGTTGATATCCTTCTGGGATATTTTCAAATCACATTTGTAATATGCAAACACACCCGACTCTTCAGCTTTTTTCATAGGGATATCCATATGGCCGCCGTTTATAACACATCGTAAAAAAACCGCTTTCACCGGGGCATGGGAAAATATCCTTAATCCGACCGTTACGGTCTCTCCCAGTCGGGGATTCGTATTGCTTATATAATTTGGGGAACCATCCGAATAAATGCTTTTCTTCCAATCCAGATGCTTAAGGCTCATTGCTCTTCTCCTTTATACATAAGATTGTAGTAGTCCTTCATCAATCGCGCTGCTGAAAACCTCCATTGCGACATTTCAATACTTGCCCTCATCATTTCTGTCCATTTGGAAGGATGTTCATAGAAGGTCGGAATAACCTCCTCGATCAGTACCTTATAAAGGGCGGCTGCATCGACCTCGTCGCAGTCATCCCCCTCATAGCCGTCGCCGAACTGCCAGCCGTTCACTCCATGTATGCAGCCCTCGGGCCACCAGCCGTCGAGAACGCTGACATTCAAAACCCCGTTCATCGCAGCCTTCATACCTGATGTGCCGCTGGCTTCCATCGGCCTAATGGGGTTGTTGAGCCAAATGTCGCATCCGCGGGTCAGAAGCCTTCCGATCTTCATGTCGTAATCCTGTATGAATACAACATTCTGAGGATAGAGCCGGGATACATCATAAAGGTTTTTAACGATTCTTTTCCCCTCCAGATCGTTAGGATGGGCCTTCCCGGAAAAAATGATCTGAAGCCTGCCTTCCCTGAACAACTGCTCTATGATATTCCTCCTGCTGAATATGAGGTCGCTTCGTTTATACGGCGCAGCTCTTCTGGCAAAGCCTATCGTAAGCGTGTCTTCATTCAGATGTACACCGTTTCGCCTGTATACCTCCTCCAGCATTTCTCTCTTGGCAAGCCTGTGGGGAACCATCAGATCAGTGCCTTCCCTGAACGCCTTCACTACCCTTTCATCCTGCCATGTGCCATTGTGCACTCCGTTGGTCAGAGGTATGATCTCCGAAGCGCCTGCCACATCCTTCCACATCTGTCTGGCTGTCCGGCAGTGGAGCTCCGAAACTCCGTTGGTCCTTTTGGAAAGCCTTAGGCCAGCAGCCGTCATGCTGAAGGGATCTCCTCCAAGCTTCAGCATCTGGCCATGGGTCAATCCGTCGTATGCTCCCATGTATGTCAAAAGCTCGTGGTCATGGGTTTCGTTGCCGGCGACCACAGGAGTGTGGGTGGTGAATACAATCTTTTTCCTGGTGCTTTCCCACGCATCCTCGAACGACATGCCCTTCTCGTCCATTTTCTGCCGTATAAGCTCAATTCCAGCCAGTACTGGGTGGCTATCGTTGAAATGGTAAATGTCGGGCTCTATTCCAAGCTCCTTCAACGCCTTCAATCCGCCTATGCTCAGCAGCATTTCCTGCGCAACCCTTTCCTCTGAAAACCAGCCGTAAAGCTGCCCTGTCAGCAGCGCGTCATTATTGTCGGGAAGGTTTGTGTCCAGCAAGTACAGAGGAGCGTTCCCATATCGCGTGCAAAGCCATACCTTTGCTCTCACCTGCCGGCCCCTGATCCTTACTTTGACCGTTATGCCCGTATCCTCCAGAAAATCATACCGGTATTCATGGTAAATATCACAAGATTTTCCGTCTTCGCCTATCAATTGCTTCGTATAGCCCTGCCTCCATAGGATGCCTATTCCGACCATTGGATAGTTTCCATCCCTGGCTGCCTTCAATATATCCCCCGCAAGGATGCCCAGGCCTCCGGAATATATCCTGAAATCTTCATGCAGTCCGTATTCCATGCAGAAGTAAGCCACCAGCGGCAATCTATTTTCATTCCTTTCCATATTGAACCTCCCCAATAATAATTTCTCCCGGCTTCAGGAGCCTGTTTTTGTTTTGAGTCCACGTCTTTTCGCTTAATTCGCCGTCCGAATAAACGATACCGACTTCCCCGGGGCTTTTTCCACCCTGTGAGGGCAGCAGCCTTACAATGTTGAACCTCACTCCGGATGAAAAATCCCTGTTTGCGAGGAAAAATACTCCCTTGTCTGCTTTTTTGCAGTAGTAATAAATAAAGGTCAGCTTTCTGCTTTTCAAAAGCACTTCCTGTTCCACATAGTTTTCTCTGACGGAGAGGATATCGATGAACCGCCGCTTAAGGCGCGCCGCTTTTAGAAGGAGCTTACGCATCCATTCCCCTTCGCTGCTCAGCCAATGAATTCTGTAAGGGTCGAAGAATGCAAGCTTTCCGTACATCGGGTCGTCTTGTTCCAGGACATACCTACCTTTTTCAGTATTGTCCAGGCCCAGGTTCATAGGCTGTATCTCCATTACTTCAAACCCGTTGTTGATGAGCTGTACCGTATTGGGTAAAAAGCAGTTCATGAGCACCAATTGCTCTATTTTCCTCTTATCCTTGTGGACATAGGCGGCTCTTGGGGTATCGGCCGTCTCCAGCGAGGCGATGACCGGTATTTCAGCCTTTAGCAGCAGCTCGCTGAAAAGCCTTTTGTTGAACCCCGGCTTTTCAAGCTCCTTGTATACCGCCCACGTATAACCGTTGATGAAGTGAAATCCGTTCTCCTTTGCAATGCGGGATTTTCCGGGATCGAAGTCCTCCGACCACAGTAGGAAATTCCTGTTCCTGCTCTTAGCCCTGGCGACAATCTCCATATTCAGTGCGGGTGTCAGGGCGTGACCCATATCGATCCTTGCGCCGTCTATACCGTATTTATCCTGGTAATAGGGGATTACATCCGCAATATAATCCATTAATCCGGTATTTTCAGCCTCTCCGGGATAAAGCTTCAGGCACACGCCATCCTGCATAATATATGGAGGCTGGCCGTCTTTAATATATTGCCTGGCTTTTTTATGGACGTCAAAGTAAAATTTAAGGTATGTTACATCGGTCCAGGGTGGCTGGCTGTCATTTATCACATCGGAAAAGCCCGGCATTGTGGTCATTCCGAACTCCTCTTCTATGAGGTCGAGGATATTCTCTCCGCTTTGCCGGCGCCTGGCCACGATATCCTGCCATTTTTGAGGGTCCGTTTCGCTGGGGGAGAAGACAAACTGGGCAAGGTAATCTTTCAAATTCTTTGGGGAATATAGATATTCCAGGGATTTGTCGTCCAGACCCAGCGACCTTTTTACCCCTTTTACCGAAGGCACTGTAAAGCTTCGGGCATATTTCAAATCAATCCAGTAAAACCAATCGGGATGCTCCGCAATAAGATCGCTGTCCCTGGATACGGTCCTGAAGGCATAATCCAACATGACTTTTATTCCAAGTATATGGCATGCCTCGATAAAGGCCTTGAATTCCATTTCCAGGAGCTCTTCGGAATAATCCCCCAGAAGAGGGTCGTGAAGATTTTCATCCAGTCTGTACATATCTTTTACCGCATAGGGACTGCCGATCTCGCCCTTGTTGTAGCGGCTTCCGTATTTGAAAACGGGCAATAGATAAATAATGTCTGCCCCGAGGTCTTTCAGTGATGGCAGCCTGCAAATCGCCTTCAGAAATGTTCCGGAATATAAGATCCCATCCTCTCCATGCTCCCAGGACGTGAACATCCTGGGGAACATGCTGTAAATGGTGCTTCTGCCCGGCTCGATGCGCACATACTTATCACGGAGACCCAACGGCGTCAGATAATCGCCCGCCGCTCCAGCAAGGGATAATATATGGTTTTCAATGCAATCTGCCAAAAAATCATAAGGGTCTACCATGATCTCACCTTTTCTGCTGTCGCTCCGGGTATACCTTTCATACCCTGCGCTCTTCCATGTTTCGGGAATGAAATAGCCGGATGTAAAGCGGCCCTTCCCTGTATTGAGCCTGTCATATATCTTCTTTAAATTCATCATGAGTTCACCTTTTAATATCCGTTTCTGATTTGTGCAGGATTACCGTGGTTTCCGGAGAAACAACGATGCTTGAACCATTTATCTTATTTATGCCCTTATCGCCGCTCTCGAAAATTATCTCAGCCCCGGACAAAACATCCGGTCCAAGCGTTACAGACTGCTTTTCGGTGTCCAGATTGTGCAGGACGACGACGCTTTCCTTTACAGACCCTCCGTCGGCAATGCTTCTGCTGTATGCCAACACCGCGCCGCCGCCAGTGTCCAGAGCTTTGAAATCACCCTTCATCAGCGCCTCGTTGGACTGCCGCAACCTGATCAGCTTTTTATAAAGGTTCAGGAGTGAAGACGGATCCTTTTGCTGTGCAGCCTCCGGTACGGTATCCACGTTGTTTTCATTGGATTCCCAGTATGTTTGTGGCGGCTTTTGACTGCCGGACCAAAGGAAGGGCTCCCTGATCCTTTCATCGGGCTTGGACCCCTTCATGCCAATCTCCTCACCGTAATATATATAGGGATTTCCCGGTAATGTAAGGTATATGGCGGCTGCCAGCTTCGCTTTTGTCAGCTCTCCGTCGAATCTGTCCATACTCCGGTTTTCATCGTGGTTAGACAGGAATGGGGCGTCCAGGAAATTGGGTTCGGTTTCGGCATACTTCCGGTATTTCTCCTCAAGCCATGGGGTAAACCCTTTATCTCCGGCCGCCTTGCCGGTTCCAGCGTTTACGATGTTGATGACAGCCTCTCCAACTTCAAAATTGAACAAGGAATCCAGTCCTTTGAAATAGGGTGAGATATCTATTGTGTTATCCCATACCTCACCCACCAGGTATACATCGGGATTGACCTCCTCAGCGGCTGCTCCGAATTCACTCCACCACTGCAGGTTCTTAGTTGTGGGATTTTCCCCTTTCGAGCTTTCATATGCGCCGTATATATGCAGGGCTGCGTCAAGCCTGAAGCCGTCCACGCCTTTTTCAAGCCAGTATTTCGCAACCTTCTTAACTTCTTCTCTCACCTTTGGATTGTCATAATTCAGATCCGGCATCTGATCCCAGAAGATTCCGTAATAAAAATCATTATTGAGTGGGTGCCAGACCTGGCTGCCCCAGGACGATGTACCGTTCAGAACATAGCTGTCCCTATCCTTTCCGGCCCAGTGATAGTAATCTCTGAAGGGATTGTCAAGGAACTTCGCTGATTCTATAAACCATGGATTTTTTGAGCTGGTATGGTTTATTACCAGGTCCATGAGCACTTTAATTCCTCTTTTGTGGGCTTCAGCCAGAAAAGTCGTAAAGTCGCCCATGGTGCCATATTCCGGGTCTATATCATAATAATCGACGACATCGTACTTATGGTAGCTGGGCGAGACATTGACCGGCATGAGATATATGCCGTTGACGCCGAGGTCCGTGTATGTAGCAGGATCATTGTCGTTCAGGTAGTCCAGCCGGGAGGTAAGTCCCTTTAGGTCGCCTATACCGTCCTGGTCGGAATCGGCAAAGGACCTGACGAAAATTTCGTAATATATTCCATACTTGTTTTCAATATTTCTCGCTTTTCTCCGGATATCGGGTAAAGCGACCTGCTTTGCCGTTCCTCCCGAAGCTTTGGCTTCTGTCGGTTCAACTGCTGCCACATCGCTTGTCTGCGTGCCAGTTTTCGATGAGACGGCGGACATATCAAAGCTTTTCTGCTTTTTCCCGCCATCGTTTTGCGTGCAGCCCGCCAGAAGGATAATGACCACAGCAAGACACAATATTGGTTTAGCCCTGCGCTTTTTCTTTTTTATATCAACACCCATGGCAAACCTCCCAATTACATTTCCAATATTGCTCCGCTTATGGCTTCCAGCTCAAGCGTCACCCTGGAATTATCCACGCTATACCGCCTGCCGAAAAGCAGATCAGTAGCGCTGCCGGCATTTGCACCGACGTTCAGTTCATAATTAAGAGGGTGCTCGCTGTTATTTATCACGACTATAAGCCTTTTGCCCTTCCCCTCCCTTGAATAGGCATACACATTACCGGCGATATCCGCATCCAGGGTGACATAATCTCCCAACATGCAATCCAAATAATCTTTTCTTATGGCGATCAGTTTTTTATAGTACTGGAACATCTCCTTCGAGTATTCCGTGTCCTGCCACTGCATCGACTTTCTGTACTCCTGCTCCGTCATTCCGTCAAAGCCCTTTTCATCTCCATAATAAATGTTGGGTGCTCCAATATGAGTCATCATAAAAAGCACGGCGACTTTCTGCCTCCTCACGTCCCCGCCTGCCATGGAAAGGAACCGGGGGACGTCGTGGCTGTCCAGAAGGTTCATCTGTACGTACTGGACATTCTTTTTATACCGCATCCTGAGATAGTCGATCCTTTGGCTGAATTGCTGTGCATTTATTATCCTCGTGGCGAAAAAATCGTTGCATGCATACATAAAATTGTAATTCATCGAAGAGTCAAACTGGTCGCCCATAAGCCACTCCCTGGAATCGTGCCATATCTCCGCCAGCAGAAATGCGTCGGGCTTTACCGCCTTAACAGCTTTGCGGAACTCCCTCCAGAATCCATGGTCAACCTCGTTGGCTACGTCAAGCCTCCAGCCGTCAATATCCGCTTCCTTTATCCAGTAGACTCCGACATTCTTAAAATGCTCCACTACCTCGGGGTTTCCGGTATTAAGCTTGGGCATGTGCTTTGTATATGCGAAACACATGTAATTGGGATTATCCTCAAACCTCACCGGATAGTCCTCTATAAAAAACCAGTCCTTGTATTTCGATTGCTCCCCCTTTTCCATCACGTCCCTGAACGCGAAGAAGCCCGTTCCCGAATGGTTGAATACTCCGTCCAACAACACCTTTATTCCGGAAGCGTGGCATCTTGCAACCAGATCTTTCAGGGTACGGTTGTCGCCGAAGCAGGGGTCTACGGAGAAATAGTCAATGGTATCGTACTTATGATACGACCTGGCGGTGAAAATGGGATTTAAATATATGCAATTTATCCCCAGTTCTTCGAGGTAGGGTATATTTTCGATGATACCCTTTAGATTCCCTCCCAGCCTGCTCAGGCTGTGTGTGTCCCCGCCGCCGTTGTTGACGCCGGCGCTCACGCAGGATATTTCATTCTTCGACGAAGCAAAGCTGTCTGGGAATATCTGATATATAACAGCTTTTTTAGCCCAATCCGGCACATCGGCAATATCTTCTTTTCTTACACATGGGAACTGAAAAAACTGATTCCGGCCGCAGTTCACATTGTCATGGAAATCATTCCCGTAGTAATATACCGAGGTGCTGCCATCAAATAGAATGAAATAGTAGCATATCCGGTTGAATTCGGTGTGGAACTCAACCTCAAAGTAGTCAAACAACCGGTCCGACGCTACGACGTGCATTTCAAGCGAATCGACGGGTATTGGTTCCCGGTAGCAGGCACGGTCGCCATAGCAGACCACGCATTTTTTTATGTCGTCTTTTTTTGTCCTCAGTCTCAGGACAACCGTATTTTCATCCAGCGCATGGCTGTACTCCGAATCAGTCGAATGATATATCGCCTCAAAAAGCATTTAAGAAATCCCCCCAGTGATGTGATTTTACTGATCATTAACGGACAGGATGCAGGATCAGGTTTTGGACGCTCCCTCGGCCAGACCCTGGATCATGAACCTCTGCAGGAAAACGAACAAAATCGTTATGGGCACGGCCACCATGACAGCGCCAGCTGCAAACATTGTAAATTCAGTATTCATACGACCCGAAACCATCTCATAGAGCCCTATTGCAAGGGTCTTTTTGTCTGCCGACCGCAGCACAAGCCGTGCGAGTATAAAATCCATCCATGGCGCAATGAAATTGGACAGGGCTACAAACGTTAGAATAGGTACGGACATCGGCATCATCACCTTCAGGAATATCGTACTGCTGGACGCTCCGTCGATTTTAGCCGCTTCCGGCAGGGAACGGGGTATGCCGTCGAAATAGCCCTTTACCAACCATGAGCCGCCGGGGATTGCCCCTCCCGCATAAACGAGTATCAGTCCCAGGTGCGTATCCAGGAGATTCACCTGCAGCAGGAGCAGGTAGACTGCAATCATGGTCATAAAGCCGGGGAAAGCCTGAAGTATCAGCATGGTCATCAGGCTGAAGCGCCTGCCCTTGAAACGAAACTGGGATAATGCGTATGCAGTTATGATTACCAGCACTACCGACAGCAGCATTGTAAAAAAAGCTATTTTCAACGTATTCATGTACCACAGTCCGAAATCCCTTTTTACAAAAAGCTCCGAATAGTGGGAAAAGGTCAGCCTATCAGGGATCAGCTTCGAAGAATATAACGCCGACCCGGGGTTCAGCGACGACATTACGGTCCATATAATGGGATAAACTGAGGATATGGCCATCGCTGTCAGCAGGATATATATAAAAAACCTTACGACCTTGCCTTTGAGATTGGAAGTAATCATTGTATCATATCCTCCTCCTTGAAAGATCTGGTATTCAGGTAGTTGAACGCGGATATGGAAGCAATGAACAGGAACACGATGATCGAAACCACCGACGCCATATGGAACTGGCTTTGTTCCAGGGTCAGCTTGTAAAGCCATGAAAGCAGGATATCCGTGTGCCCCGCATAAAAGTATCCGGTATTCGTGGGGTTTCCGCTCGCCAGAAGGTATATGAGCGAAAAGTTATTGAAATTGAAGGCAAATCCGTTGATGGCCAAAGGCGCCGTTGAGAAAAGAACCATGGGCAGCGTTATATTGCCAAATTGCTGTCTTGGACTTGCCCCCTCGATGGAGGCAGCTTCATAAAGGTCCTTCGGTATCCCTGTCAGCACGCCGGACATCATGGCCATGTAATAGGGAAATCCGAGCCAGAGGTTGACCAGCAGGCATGTGACCTTGGCCCAGGTGGGGTCCGCAAACCAGGGAATCGGAGCTATGCCGACGGCGGCAAGGTATTGATTGATGGGGCCGAATTGTCCGTTGAACATGTTGCGCATGATCAATATCGATATGAATCCCGGCACAGCCCAGGGCAGTATGAAAATCGAGCGCCAGAATTTTTTCAGGACGATTTTGTTCGCGTTGATAATGACCGCGACCAGAAGCCCCACAAAAAATGTGGAGAGGGTCGAAAGAAGCGCCCAAACCAAGGTCCATAAGGCGACCCCGGCAAATGTGCTCCCGATGGACCGTATTTTGAACAGATTGATGAAATTCTCAAACCCTACCCAGTCGACCAGCGCCCTCGGCGGAAGGTGATTTGGGCTTGAATAGTTAGTAAAGGCTATCATAATCCCGAAAATGAGAGGTACTACAGTTAAAAAGAGCGTAAATAAAGCCGCCGGAGTCAAAAGAAGATACGGAAAGCCTCTTTCGGTCAGATTTTTCAGGGAAGCTTTGAGTTTATTCGGCTCAATGCCTCGATCTCTCAGTTTTCCCACACTAAACGCATCTTTTATGTTGATAACGTAAATCACTACGAAAATGAATAATACTATGATCGTAATGATGCCAAAAACCATCATAAAAATGGAGTGGTCTCCCTGTATGATCTTGCCTTTCACCATTTTCTGCGGCGTATCGCCCAGGGTAACAAGCCCATATAAGCTGCCGACGGTATAGGGCAGCATAAATACTATATAGAGCAGCTCTATCGATGCTAAGACGAGCCCTTTAATAAACTGTCTGTTGTAAAACTGCCCCAGGCCCATAAACAGGATGGATAGCACCCCTGCCCTTTTTACGTGTTTTCCCATTCGAATTCACACCTTTCAAAAGTAATGCCGCATGCAAAATATATACAGTGGTAAAGCTACCACTGTATATATTTTGCCTTGTTTGACATTATTGGCTCTGAGTTGCCAAAGCATCCTTTATTGATTTAACTGCGTTGTCAAGAAGGACTTGCGGATCCCCGCCCTTGTTCCAGTTTTCTTCAAGAGCCGTAGCCATCGGAGTCCATACCACGCCCATTTCAGGAATGTTCGGCATGGCCTGGGCATATTGGGCTTGTTCTAGGAAAGGTGAAATCAACGGATCATTTTTTATAGCCGGGTCCTCCATCAGGTCCTTTCTGGGCGGCACCTGTGAAGTGCTTGTGAACCTGTCCGCCAATAACTCCTTGGACGTGAGGAATTGGGCCAGAAGCTTAGCTGCATTGGGGTAATCCGTATATGAATTTACATAGAAGGCGCGGATACCCGAGAAGGATGCCGGATGCTGGCCATTAGGAAGCAGGGGCAGCGGTGCGACGCCAAAGTTTAGGCCTGCCTCTTTATGTCCGGCAACAGCCCAGGGTCCGTCTATGTTGAATGCCAGCTTGCCTTCATTGAAAAGAGCTTTCTTTATGTCATAATTTATATCGGCCGTATTCAACGGCAGAATCTCCTTCAGCTTTTGATGGAATTTCAGCGCCTCTACAGCCCCTGCGTTGTTTAGTCCTATGTCGTTCTTGTCGGTGCCGTTGTTGCCGAACACGTATCCGCCATATCCGCCCAGAAATGAATAAATGTAATAGAAATTACCAACCTCCATCATAAAGCCGTACTTTTTATTTTTTACATCTGTGAACTGATTAGAGAATGAAATCAACTCGTCAAAAGTCTTTGGAGGATCTTTTACAAGGTCTTTATTATAGAATAACCCGTATGTTTCTATAGCCACAGGGAAACCGTACCATGTGCCGTCATAAGAGGTACCCTGAACGGCTGCATCCAAAAATTCCTCCGGTTTTTCCACGTCATTCGGATAGACCAGGCCTGAAGCAACCATTTCACCCAGATGGTCATGGGGAGCCGAGAAAACGTCCGCACCAAGCTTCGCCGGGCCGTCGGTCTTCATTTTACCGGGAGCGTCGGCATGGCCTACCGGTTCATACGTTACTTCAACCCCATATTTTTCTGTAAACTGTTTCGTCACCTTTTTCAGCCAGTCGCCTTCAGGCCCTTCGGAGTCCCATATTTTGAGCTTTGCCCCAGGCTCAGGCTGAAGAGCCGCCGTCACGCTGCCGGAGTTTTCGGTAACTTCATCGGCACTTGTCTCAGACTCCACCGCCGACCCGTTGTCGGGACTACCTGTTGCGGCTTTGTCCGCGCCGCATCCGGCGAACATACCAGCCGCTACGAATACCGCTAGAATGAGTGCCAGCGCTTTCCAATACATCTTTCCTGACCTTGTGATCATTTTGAAGCCTCCCTTTTTATGATTTATAATATTAAAAAGACTTCCCGCCTTTTTAACCCCTCTGGTAAGGCATATAAAATAGGTACTTCCCTCTTAGTGCGCATACGCTTGCACAACAAAGTAAAAAAATTTTTTTATATGTCTTTTATATGTCTTTTAATGTCGATTTTCTTATAATCAACCTTGCAGGAACGATGGCCCTGTCTATAGTTTTATATTCCTTGTTCATACTCGCGGTCAATAAATCAAAGGCTTTCGCGCCGAGACTGAAAGCGTTGACGTCAACAGATGTAAGGGGAGGGTTGAAATATTCGTCCAGCGGCACATTGTTCATTCCAGCCACTGCGACATCGTCAGGAACCTTCAAGCCTCTTTCGTTCAGCAGATTAATGACGCCGAAGGCCAAAAGGTCATCACAGGCTATCACGCTATCCGGCATGACTCCCCTATCCAGCAGCTCCTTCATCAACCCATACCCTGTGTCGTCGACAAACTTGCCTTCTATGATCAACTTGTCCTTTACACGAATGCCATGGTCCTCCAGAGCCTTTTTATATCCCTTCAGCCGGTCCAGCGTAACGGTAAACTCGGGAGAAGCACCAAGAAAAGCTATATTCCTATATCCCTTTTCTATAAAATGCTTGGTCAGGTCGTAACCGATCAGAAAGTTGTCATTGTCGACCCAGTTTACTTCACGGGCTCTTTTCGGCCTTCCGACCACAACAAACGGAAAGT
Source organism: Bacillota bacterium (assembly GCA_023411715.1). GTDB lineage: Bacteria > Bacillota > Clostridia > Acetivibrionales > DTU013 > JAEYOM01. Next base: position 20,117 of record JAEYOM010000063.1, read on the forward strand.
CGATCTTCATAAGCTCGTCGATGGAATGACTGGTTATCCTGGAGGCCAAAAGAATTATCCCTTCGGTGATTCCACCCTTTGCAAGCTCGTTTACCGCGTTTTTTTCCTCTTTTGCGCTGTTAACGCTTGAAATCAGTATTTTATATTTACTTTTATATGCAAGGGAAGCGATGCCTCTTAGTATTTCAGGCAAAAACGGATGCTGGAATGCCTTTTCTGTAGAACCTGTGACAACGACGCCGATGATTTTTGTAGACCTGTTCGCAAGAGAACGGGCAATTATATTCGGATGGTAGTTCATCTCCTTGATCAGCTTAAATATTTTTTCACGGGTTTTTTCGCTGATCCTTGGATTATTTGCAATCGCCCTGGATACGGTTGACGGTGATACCTTTGCAGCTTTTGCCAGATCGTTGATAGTGACGCCCATTAATCATAGCTCCTTTGGAATTTGTGCAACCGTTTGCTCATATTATTATATTAGACCCGTCGGAATAAATTGTCAATAGCTATTTGTTTTGTTTTGTTTTGTTTTGTTTTGATTTGTGATTGCTCAAATAGGCCGAGCCTCAGCCGGTGCTCCCTTGGTGATGCCCAACTCCTGCGCTAATTCCAAAAGATAAAGCGCATAGGACGGTGTGCCGGCGATGATGGTGGAACCGAAATCCTGCATGAGCATGAGCTGCTGCTCGAGTTTCCGCTGGATGCCGTGACCACGGTGATCCCCACCTTCTCCAGGCCATAATGCAGGCCGAACCCGGTTCTTTATGTTATCGGGCCTTAAGCCCCCAGCTCGTCAAACCTTTCCCTGTTATTCCCTTGCAACTGTTATGACGGCCGGTGAAATAATCCTACTACCGGCGCCGGCAATAAACCGGCCTATTTGATTGCATACATTTCCTTCGAATCGGCTTTCGCCGCATGCTCGGCTACGGATGTCACCTCTACAGTGGTAAGACTGCTGCCGAACCTGATTTCGACGATGTCTCCGACTTTTACCTCCGAGCCCGGCTTCGCCGTTTTGCCGTTTATGGTCACATGCCCGGTCTCGCAGGCTTCGTTTGCAAGCGTCCTACGCTTTATCAGCCTGGATACCTTGAGATATTTATCGATCCTCATAAGATACGACCCCTATCCTTATCTATATACTATTCGTTCACCATATCCTTGAGCGCTTTGCCGACCCTAAATACAGGCGCTTTTGAAGCTTTTATCGTGATCTCCTTTTTGGTCTGCGGGTTTCTTCCCTTCCTTGCAGCCCTTTCACGTACTTCAAAGGACCCGAAGCCGATCAATTGAACCTTGTCGCCGTTCACCAGAGCTTCCTCCACGCTTTCGATAAAAGCGTTCAAAGCCTTCTCCGCATCGACCTTCGTAATATCTCCCTTGGATGCCATGCTGCTGATAATATCCGCCTTATTCATTTAATATCCTCCTTCTCCTTACCTCATACCTTTTCTTTCGAGTTTTTCGGGAGCTTCAGGAACGATGAAATAATAACTTCCCATTTTTGAAACGGCTATTTTTCATTATTACTGCGTTGTCGTCAGTCGAAATAAAGCGATTATTACTCCTTCCTCCGCCTTGTACTAATAAAAAATGTCTCGCTTCAAAACCGGGCTTATTATTTCATCGTTCCTTTACCTTTGCCTCGTTCCACAGCACATCCATCTCAGCCAGACTCATGTCCTCGAGCTTTTTGCCTTCTTTGGCGCTCTGCTGTTCGATGTACTCAAACCTTCTGATAAACTTGCCGACCGTTCCGGTAAGAGCCAATTCCGGCTGGATCTCGAGGAACCTGGACAGATTGACAAGTGCAAACAACGCATCTCCCAGTTCATCCGTTATTCTTTCCACATTCTTACTTCTGTATACATCCCGGAGTTCCTGAATTTCCTCGTCTACCTTGCCGAATACGTCTTCTATGTCGTCCCAGTCGAATCCGACCTGCGCAGCTTTCTGCTGAACTTTATAGCTCCTCATCAGCGCCGGCAGATTGGAGGGCACATCCTTAAGCACGCCGGTCTGGCTTTTGATCTGTTTTTCCTTCTTTTTGATGGCCTCCCAGTTCTCTATTACCTGCTCGGCGGTATCGGCCTTCGCATCGCCGAATATATGTGTATGCCTTGAAATAAGCTTTTGACAGATTTCCGAAATGACATCGTATATATCGAAAACACCGTTCTCCTTTGCGATCTGCGCGTGGAACACGATCTGCAGCAGCAGGTCGCCGAGTTCGTTGCAGAACTTGCTCATGTCGCCGCTGTCCAGTGCTTCAAGCACCTCGTAAGTCTCTTCGATTAAATAGATTTTCAGGCTTTCATGGGTCTGCTCCCTGTCCCAGGGACAGCCATTCTCGGCGCGGAGCCTTTCCATGACCTGCAGCAGGTCGTTAAAATCGTATTTTTCCTTCATCATATTTTTGTCTCCTGTCAATACGCATACATTTAGTTCCAATGTGTCCGGATTTATTGTATCCCATTTTCGTGTCAAATAGCAAGCAGGCGTGAGCTGTCACAATGGCTTGGATCTGCCACATTGACTGCGATGGATATGATGCCTGCTGTCCTGCAGGCTCTAGAATGAGAAAACAGGATAAACAATTGACGCAAGAACCTTACGCGTTTTTCAGCCTTCTTCTGTACAGCCTGTATGCTGTAAGCGCGGCGCCGATCATACAGATCGAAGCGGCAACTATGAAAACATACTTCATCCCGAAGATAAAGGCGCTTTCATACCCGGGTATCAGCGTAGCCACATGTTTGCCGAGATTCAGGCTCATGAAATCATAGAGCAGGATCGTGGCCATCGTCGCGCCAAAGACCATGCCGAGGTTTCTGACGAACGCATTGATGCTGCCCGCGATCCCGAGCTTGTCATGGGTCACGGTCGACATTATGAGCGATGTGTTGGGCGACTGGAACAGTCCGTTTCCTACGGACATTATCATGATGATCGCAACGAGCGCCAGCAGGTTCGTATACTGAGTAAGTGTTGACATAAGCAGCAGGGCTACGCTTGTTATCGAGAGCCCGAGGAACGTCAGGAATTCCGAACCGATCCTGTCGGACAGGCGGCCGCTTAAGGGCGCCACTATGAACATGACGACAGGGTTGACCATCATTATGAGACCGGTCTCGGCAGGAGTGAACTTCAATGCGTACTGCAGATAAAAAGGCTGTATGATGATAACGCAAAACAGCGCGACAAAGGATGTAAAGGAGCAGAATATACTTAGGGAGAACAACTTATTTTTGAAAATGCCGAACTGCAGCATCGGCTTTTCAATATGCAGCTCCGTCCTGACGAAAATAACGGCCGCAGCTATCGCTATCGCAAAGCCTGCGATTATAAGCGGATCGGTAAACCCGATATCCCTTCCGATCGTGACCGCAAGGAAAAACAGGCCGATTGTCGCAACAAGCAGTACAGCGCCTTTAAAATCGAGCTTTTCATCCGTTTTGTCTTCATAACGCGGAAGTATTTTCGTTCCCATCAAATATACGATTATTCCTATCGGCACATTTACAAGGAATATGTAATTCCAGCTGAGAAAGCTTATGATCATGCCGCCCAAAGGCGGTCCCACAAGATTGCCGAGCGCAACGAATGAACCGGAAATGCCGAGCGCCCTCCCCCTTTCATTTTGAGGGTAGGTCTGGGCTATAATGCCCTGATTGTTGGCCATTGTGCCGGCCGCCCCTATCGCCTGGACGACCCTCGAGAATATCAGCGCCGTGTAGGAGTTGGAAATACCGCAGAGCAGTGAACCGAGCGTAAAAAGGATAAGCCCGCTCTGGAATATTTTGATCTTGCCTCTGATATCGCCCAGTTTGCCGAAAACCAGTATCGTAGATGTGACTGCGATCAGAAATGTCGTTACAACCCACGAAATAGCCTCTGTTGTAACGTTAAGACTACGGGCCATTGTAGGCAGGGCAACATCGATTATACTGCCCTGCAAAGTTGACATAAATGTTACCAATACTACATTTATCAAAATAAGCGTTCTTTTACTTTTGTTAACTTCAATCTCAGCCATAAGACCAGTTCAGGCACCTGTTGTCGGATCCGGTGAATAATAGTGGGACATGTTCCCTGTCCCCTTGTCCCGGGTCGTGAATTTTAGCCTATTGTCCTCTCTATAAAACCGAAATACTTTTCTGCATTATTATAACAGATATTCTGAACCATGCCACCCAAAAGTTTAAGATCGTCGGGCGCTTCCCCTTTTTCCGCCCATTCACCGATAATGTTGCACAGGATCCGCCTGAAATATTCATGCCTTGCATAGGAGAGAAAGCTTCTCGAATCGGTCAGCATTCCGACGAAACGGCTGAGCAGGCCTGTGCTTGCGAGCGCAGTCATCTGCTTCTGCATGCCGTCCTTCTGGTCGTTGAACCACCAGCCCGATCCAAACTGTATCTTTCCGGGTGTGACGCCATCCTGGAAGCTTCCGGCGATCGCGCTCAACACTTCGTTATCCCTCGGGTTGAGGCAATACAGTATGGTTTTCGGAAGCCCGCCCACATCGTTGATCTTGTCCAGTAATCCGGTAAGCGCACCTGCGAAATTACCGTCGTCTATCGCATCGTAACCGGTGTTTGGCCCAAGCAGCCTGAACTGCTTGCTGTTTACGTTCCTGATGCAGCCAATATGCAGCTGCATGACCCAACCAAGCCTGTTGTACTGCGTTCCGAGGAAAATGAGCATATGGGATTTGTACTTTTTCACCTCGTCCGGGCTTATCCCTGAGGGGTTTGTACTGCCGGCGCCGTTCATATCGACGCGCTGATATCCTTTGCCCGCACCGAGCGCTTTCCTGAAGATCGCGGCTGCTTCCGCCTCCGTACAGTCTGCGTAAACTACAGGCTCAAGGCCGTGATCGGACAAGCGGCAGCCCCTTTCGTGAAAGAACTCGAGCCTTTTTACAAAGGCAGCCTTAAGGTCGTCCAGCGAACGTATCTCCATCCCTGACGCCATGGCCAATCTGCCAATCCATTCGACAAAACCCGGTTTTTCTATATTTATCCCATTATCCGGCCGGAATGACGGAAGCACCTTAACATCGAATGTCTTATCCCCGGCGATCGCTTTGTGGTATTCGAGCGTATCCACGGGATCGTCGGTCGTGCAGAGCGCTTTTACATTGGAACGTACGATAAGGCTCCTGGGCGTGAAATCGCTGCCCTGCAGCTTTTTATTGCACTTTTCCCATATATCCTCCGCCGTTTCGGGTGACAACAGGTCGTCAATGCCGAAATACCTGCGCAGTTCAAGATGTGTCCAGTGATAGAGCGGATTCCCTATGCAGCTTGGCATTGTTTCGGCCCATTTCATGAACTTGGATCTGTCATCGGCGCTGCCTGTTACATATTGCTCCTCCACGCCGTTTGCCCGCATGGCACGCCATTTGTAATGGTCGCCCCCGAGCCAGGCTTGCGTTATATTGCCGTACGTTTTATTTTCGGCGATCTCCTTCGGGTTGAGGTGGCAGTGATAATCTATTATTGGCATATCCTTGGCGTAGTCGTGATACAGCCTTTTAGCCATTTCACTCTGCAGAAGGAAGTTGTCGTCCATGAATTCTCTCATTGTCTTATGCTCCTTATTAACAGTACATTATGACTTATGAGTACATTATGCCGGTCGGTTTACACTGAATCGGCGCTTCAGAATCTGTCGCGGCAGGCCCAGAGCCCCAGAGCGGGATTACTGATATAAAATATCTCCTCTCCGTCGTCCATGGTCTGCCAGCCATCCTTTAGAATGCCCGGATCGTAACGTTTTAGGACTTCTTCCAGCTTTTCATAGCGGAAATTGGCCCCCTCCGTCTCCGATCCGGTCAGCTTTCCGGGCGCGTAAGTTATGGAGAACCGATCGTCCGAGGAACCATGGATCAGGTGGGCGGCAGCTGAAAGGTTGCCTTTAAGGTCGTCGTTCTGCCTGCAGAGCTCAAGTACTTTTTTCCGTCCGACATACCCGTACTTCCTGATAAGTTCGTCGTTTCTGTCATCCTCGCCGAACTTGCAGACACCCGGTGCGATAACAAGCAGTTCCCCGCCGTCCGCTATAGCCATACGTGTCCTGTAGACCGCCTTGTTCCCAAGCCAGGTGCTTTTAAATTCCCTTTCGTCCAGATAGACGACAGCCTTTTTAATCGGCCTGTCCAGGAATATGATGTTTTTCTCCTGACTGAGTTTGACAGCTTCTTCGAAAAGCCTGCGGCCCCTGCCTGCGAACAGGCCATGTATCGAAACGTTACCCTGGCTCTGGGTCGTGACTGTGAGCACGTAAAGCAGCGGAACATCCTTGATGAAACGCTCCTCGGCATAGTCGAAAATCTTTCTGACAGGAGAATGATCGCGCCCCATTATACGTTCAAGGCCGTAGAACGCCCCAAGCATATGGGACTGGCTTATCATATTGCTGCCGCCGCAGCCCACAAACAGATTCTTGCTGTAATTCGCCATGCCCACGACTTCGTGCGGCACCACCTGGCCCATTGAAATAATGAGGTCGTATGAGCTGTCGAGTATACGCTTGTTGACTTCCACGTCTATCGGTTCGGTCATAAGGCCTTCCGAAACTTCGCTTACGAAATCGCCGGGGATCTGTCCGAGCGTTACGACGTCCGTCCTCCAGTTATGGACGATGATCGCTTCGGTGGGTATGATCCCGAGGAAGAATTCGCGGATCTCGTCCGGCGTCATCGGCTCGTGGGTGCCGAGTGCGGGCATTACGTCGATATGGCAGCTGTCCTTCAGCATATTGTAGAACATCGCCGTTATTTTGCCAGCACCGGAATGCATCCTTGTAAAATCCGGGGGGATGAGCAGTATCTTTTTAAGCTCCGATTTCCGTTCTCCAAGACTCTCTGCCAATGCACGGCGCAATTCGTTATCAGAAATACCGCTGCTGCTTTCCGATCTTAAAATGATTTCCTTCATGTTCCATCCTCCCGATATAAAATCATGACCACCCGCTGAGCGGGTGGTTTGTGCTAGCCCTATAAGGGCATGTTACCTGCTTAAGCCTTAAGGCTTACTGAATGGTTTGCCAACCGCATTATATTTACTCGCTACCGCTAAAGCGG
>JAEYOM010000186.1 GCA_023411715.1 Bacillota bacterium
GGAACCGATTCCTTCAAGGCAAGCCTCGATCTGCTCTACGATATTATCACGAGGCCGGCTTTTGAAAACGGGCGATTCAGGGAAGATTATCTCCAACAGGAGAAAGACAAGCTCAGGATACTTATAGAGGGCAGGGTCAACGATAAAATGTCGTACAGCGTAGACAGATGCCTTGAAGAGACATGCAGGGATGAGCCTTACGGAATATATGACTACGGTTTCGTCGAAGATCTGCCGGGCATAAGCGCCGAGGCGCTTACGAGCCACTATAAAAAGGTCATGGAGACGTATCCCATGCAGGTCTACCTTGCCGGGGACATATCGGACGCTGATACGAGCGAAGTACTGGACCGGCTATCAGGGTTCAAACGCGGCAGTATCCTGAAGCTTGGCAGCGGTTTTGCCAAAAAGCAGCCGGATGAGCCCAGATATGTTACGGAACCTATGAACGTTACACAGGGCAAGCTCTGTATCGGATTCAGGACAAACACACCCCCGGACAGCCCTGATTATGCAGCGCTGATGGTATATAATGGAGTGCTCGGCGGAGGCATCCATTCGAAGCTGTTCCAGAACGTAAGGGAAAAGGCCAGCCTTGCATATTACTCGTATTCAAGGCTTGAGAAATTCAAGGGGCTTATGGTAATCAGCAGCGGTATCGAAACTCAAAACAAGGATAAAGCGCTTGAGATCATTTTAAGGCAACTGGAAGCAATAAAAAACGGAGAGATCTCGGACCATGAGCTGGAGGCAACTGTAAAGAGCATGGAGACCGCTCTCAAATCGCTTGGGGACAGCCAGCTGAGCCTGGTTGATTTTTACCTGAGCCAGACTATATCGGGCACCGGTGACAATCTCGCCGATATCGGTGAAAGCATAAAGAAGGTAACGAAGGATCAGATCACCCGTTCGGCTCAGAATATCAAGCTTGATACGGTTTACTTCCTGACGTCGCAGGGGGAAGGCCCGGAAAGTGGACAGGAGGAGAACAGGCAATGAATTTTGATAAAATAGAGTATGATAAATCCGGGGAAGTTTTGTACCGTTATGAACACAGCAGCGGTCTGAAGGCTTTTCTGATACCGAGAAAAGGCTATTCCAAGAGATATGCAGCGTTCGCAACCCACTACGGTTCCATCAATAACGAATTTGTGATACCGGGTGACACGGAGCCCACTGTCGTACCCGACGGAATAGCGCATTTTCTTGAACATAAGCTATTTGAACAGAAGGACGGCAGCGTAATGGACAAATTTTCCGCGCTCGGCTCCAACCCGAATGCATATACGAGCTTTAACCAGACTGTTTACCTTTTTTCCTGCACTGACAAATTCAATGAGAATTTCGACCTGCTTCTGAATTTTGTGCAAAATCCTTATATAACGCAGGAAAGCGTCGAAAAGGAAAAAGGCATAATAGGACAGGAGATCATGATGTATCAGGACGATCCCGGCTGGAGGGCGTTTTTTAACCTATTGGGAGCTTTTTACAGCCGTTTCCCCATCAGAATAGATATTGCCGGGACGATAGAAAGCATTTCCAAAATAGACCGGGATACCCTGTACAAATGTTACAATACTTTCTATCACCCGTCGAATATGGTCATCCTGGTAGTCGGGGAAGAAGAGCCCCAAAACGTTTTTGGCATGATCGAATCGGCGCTTCGGAAAAACGAGGCGGTGCCGGAGATCAAAAGGATATTCCCGGACGAACCCGGGACGATCAGAAAGGACTATATCGAACAAGCCCTTTCCGTATCGATACCTATTTTTCAGATGGGTTACAGGGACAACCGCAGGGATAAGGACGGGATCGGGATGCTGATGCACGAGACGGCAGTCAAGCTCCTGCTCGACATGATAATAGGAAGGAGCTCTGAGCTTTACAATCAGCTATACAGCGAAGGTCTCCTGAATTCATCTTTCGATGTCGATTTTACGATAGAGAAGGAGTATGCTTTTTCAGTGCTGGGCGGCGAATCGCCCGATCCTTTGAAGGTAAAAGAAAGATTCTGCCAGGCGGTCGACGATGCGAAATCGAAGGGGCTTGACAGGGAAGCTTATGAAAGGCTTCTAAGATCTGCGGCCGGAAGGTATATGAGACAGTTCAACTCTGTCGAAAGGACAGCGCATTCGTTCATATCGGTTTACTTCAAGGGCGTGAACATGTTTGACTATTTGCAGGTTTATGATAAAATAACATTTAAATATGTAGAAGAAATATTCAAGGAACATTTTGACCGGGCAAATCTTGCGATGTCTGTCGTAAAGCCCGTATAGGGGGATTAATTGATGAATGTCAGGTTTCCTGGGCTTGGCTTGGATTTTGAGCTCAGAAGGTGGGCGTTCGAGTTATTCGGCCTGCCTATTTACTGGTATGGGATCATTATAGCGCTGGCTTTTCTGGTTGCCGTTCTGCTTGCACTGAGAAGCTGCAGGAAATATGATCTCGAGCCGGATAACATACTCGACATGGTGCTTTTTGCAGCACCGGCGGCAATTATAGGAGCAAGGCTTTATTACGTTATATTCAGCTGGGACCAGTACAAGGATAACCTGATAGACGTACTGAAGATCAGGGACGGCGGACTGGCGGTCTACGGCGGAGTCATAGCTGCGGTGCTGGTCGCATGGATCTATGCCAGGAAAAAGAAGATGTCGTTTTTTAATATAATGGATTTTGCTGCTCCCTATATCGTACTTGGACAGGGTATAGGCCGCTGGGGGAATTTTACGAACCAGGAAGCGTTCGGCACTGCCACCCGGCTGCCATGGAGGATGAACGGCGATATCCCCGACCAATACCTGAGCGGGCTGGCGAATGCGCTCGACCCTGCAAAATGGGGAGTGCATCCGACATTCCTGTATGAATCGCTGTGGGATTTCGCAGTGTTCTTCTTCCTTATCTGGTATAGGAGGAAGAAAAAGAAGCTGAGCGGGGAGGTACTGTTCCTGTACCTTATACTTTATGGAATCGGCAGGTTTGTGATCGAAGGCCTCAGGACAGACAGCCTTTATCTCGGAAGCCTGAGGGTGTCTCAACTGCTCTCTGCACTTCTGGTACTGGTGTTTGCGGTACTTTTTATCTACAGGAGGTACAAAAAGTCAAGGACTTCCGAAGAGGAACCGGTTGCCCTGGGCCAGAGCCAATACGGTTCGCTGCTTACGAGGATGAAGGAGGAAGAATCCGCAGAAGCAAAGGAAGATATGCTGGCAGGCTCAGGCGGAGAAGAGGAAATATCGACCGGTAAGGCTGATGCAGCAGCCGTAGAGGTTGAAAAGGATTCATCCGGATCGGACGACAGGGAGCCGTACGAAGAGACGAATAACGAATCAGCCGGCAAGGAGAAATGAATTGGATCTGCAGGAGTTAAGAAATGAGATAGATATACAGAAGCGTGAATTGAACAGGCTTATCGAGTCCGATGCGAGTTTTGATGAGATATATAGTGTCAGCACTGAATTGGACAGGCTTATCGTCATTCTTCTCAAGAATAGGCCGGGGTTGGTAAAAAGTTCAGTGTGACTTTTAGGTGCAGCATAGTCCCGGGATGCATGGGTGGATAAAATGTATTTTGTCGAAAAAACAAAAGGTATCAATTACGCGAAACAGTTTGATTATCCGCTTTTTGCTGCTGTCCTTCTTCTGTCGGCAATCGGCTTGGTTGCCTTGAAGAGTGCGATCGGCGATCCGGGGATCACCTCGACCTGGCTCAAGCAACTGATCTGTCTTTGCATAGGTATCGTACTTGCATTAACGATCAGTGTGCTCGATTACAAGGATTTTAAAACACTGGGTATCGTACTGTATATTTTCAGTATACTTTTACTTGCTCTGGTATTGACTAAATTTGGCGTCGAGCGTAAGGGCAGCCAAAGCTGGCTCGTCCTGCCCCTGATCGGCCAGTTTCAGCCTTCGGAGCTGGCTAAAGTTGCTTTTGCGGTCGTGGTTCCGATATTTCTCGAGCGTCTCAAGGACGGCAAGGATACCGGCAAAAACGTTGTGAAGCTTCTTATATATTCAATGCTTCCGATAGGACTCATATTGCTCCAGCCCGACGTTGGCACAGCGACGGTATTTATATTTTCGCTTGTTATTGTCCTTTTTATATACGGCATACCATATAAATTTTTTCTCATAGCCGTTGGGGCTTTTGCCGCAGCAGCACCGATACTGTGGTTCTTCATACTTCCGATGAGAAAATTCAATCACATCAGGAACAGGATAATGACTTTTATTTTTCCTGAGACGGATCTTCTCGGTACAGGACTTCAGGTATACAGGTCAAAAATGACCATAGGTTCCGGGCAGCTTTTCGGCAAAGGGCTTTTTCACGGGATACAGACGCAGAACAGCAGTTCCGTTTCAAGCTTTAATGTGCCTGAAAAGCAGACGGACTTTATTTTCTCAGTAATAGGCGAAGAGCTGGGCTTTGTCGGTTCGATACTCGTAATAGCCCTGGTATTTTTCATATTGTTCAGGTGTATATATATCGCGATTAACTCCCGGGACGCTTATGGTTCGTATATGGTTATATTTATCGCTTCGATGCTGGGCTTCCACTTTATGGAAAATATCGGCATGTGTATAGGCGTCCTGCCTGTTACGGGTATTCCGCTGCCATTCGTAAGCCAGGGCGGCAGCTCGCTCGTTGCGAACTATCTTAACATCGGCATCCTTCTGAGCGTTTCCATACGGCGCAGAAAGCCTATATTCAACAGTTCGCAATAAGCGAAACAGGAAACAGGGGGATGGTTCTTTGACTCATTTCCCGGTAAGGATGGGAAGTTATATTTTAACGTTCCTAAATAAATTATGATGATTCCAGTCAGCGGGCGACCTTTTGATGAAAAGGTTGCCCGCTGTTTTTGTTCTATCGATAGCACAGACAGGGCTAGGCAGATGCCTGCAGCAGGTTACGTCGACAATTGGCTATGTGCAGCGAGTCCTGTAGACCATCTTGAAATACATCCAGGTCCGGACCGCCCGGCGCTGCCTTGGCCGGCTGAACCACCGAAGTCGGTGTTTAAAACATGATCTGAACAAGCGAGCCCTGACGATCCGCCCTGCAAAGCTTTAGCGGATCACAGGCTGTAAGCAGCGAACGAGCCCTGACGATCCGCCCTGATATCAAAAAGTCGTATCGCCTAAATCCTTCCATTTACTAGGACCTTTTGCCTATCTTTAAAAAAAAATACCAATTATATCTTGATTATTACGTAAATCCGTCTTAAAATAGAGGTAAAGTGGTATGAAGTGGTGCGAAGTGGTTTGAAAATTGAAGTAAGGGGTGAAATGATTGTTCTATGGTGAATTTCAGCACACTTTAGACCCCAAGGGCAGGATGATAATACCCTCGGCCTACAGGGAGGAACTAAAGGGGAAATTCATGATAGCAAAAGGCCTGGAACAGTGTCTTTTTATTTTCTCCATGCCTCAATGGAACAGTCTGGTGGACAAGCTTCAGACCCTGCCGCTTTCAAACACGAGCGCACGCGACTTCAACAGGTATTTCTTCTCGAGCGCGGCGGAATGTGAAATGGACGGACAAAGCCGCATATTGGTACCGCCCGGATTGCGCAAGTATGCAGCACTGGAAAAGGATATAAGCATCATCGGCGTTGGTTCAAGAGTGGAAGTATGGGACAAGGACAAGTGGGAATGCTACACCCGGGGTGAAAACCTCAGCCCTGACAATATTGCAAATACTTTCGCGCTGCTGGGCATTTAGCAGATACGACTGCCGGGAGAAACAAGATGGAATTCAATCATAAACCGGTCCTGTTTGATGAAGCAATTGATAGCCTG